>CAKVNP010000487.1 GCA_934777095.1 uncultured Clostridium sp.
CTTTATTATGTTGCTCCACTTGAACATTCTTCATTTATTAAATGGTTCATGAATAGGGAAGGTACAGCTGGCTACATAAAAGTAAGTGCCACAAATCAAAATGATGTCCAGCTTGTTACTGAATTAGATGGCAAGGCATTAAAGATAAAATATCTAGAGTCTGCTTATTTATTTGACGATTTAGATAGATATGCATTTATTAAGGATATGAGAGCAGGACATACATCATATACTTTTGAGTTAGATGATAATGGTAAACCATATTGGGTAATTACTAGATATGATAATGCTATTGGCTTATCCGAGGTAAAAGCAATTGGAACACTAGTAATAGATGCACAGTCTGGTGAGGCGAATGTGTATGATATAGCAGATACTCCAAAATGGGTAGATAGAATACAAACTGAAGGATATATAAATAATTACTTAAATAAATGGGGCGAATTAGTCCATGGAATATTTAATTTCAGTGATAAAGACACGCTTAAGACTACAGATGGAATGAATATAATTTTTAATGATGATACTTGTTATTATTATACTGGAATTACTTCTGTAGGAAATGACGAAGGGCTTGTAGGATTTACTTTGACTAATACAAGAACTGGTGAAACTACTATGTATAAGACATCTGGTGCAACAGAAATTGCAAGTATGGCATCAGCACAAGGTAAGGTGCAACAATATGGATATACGGCAACATTCCCATATTTAATTAATATACAATCAGAACCTACGTATTTTATGACACTAAAGGATTCTAATGGATTAGTAAAACAATATGCAATGGTAAACGTAAAGAATTATAATACAGTTGCAGTTGGTGATACATTACAGACTACCTTAAATAGATATATGGATACATTAACTAATACTAATATATCTTTAGAGGGGACAAATAATACAGAAGAGATAACTGGTGTCATTGAAAGAATCGGGTTAGTTGTTAAAGACGGAGCGAGTATTTATGATATCAAGCTTAAAGATGAGGATTCCATTTTTACAGTTTCCACAGAAACATCTAGAAACGTTGCTTTATGTAAGGAAGGCGATACTGTAAAAATTGGCTATATTAAAATCGGTGATGGTGAATATATCTTAAGTAATTCTTTTCAAATTGTTAAAATGAAAACTGAAAATTAATCTAGAGATAAGTTGATAAAGTTAAGGAACTCCTATGTATTGGGAGTTCCTTTTTTATAGAATAATAACATAAATTTAGCAGTTAGCTTTAAAGTAGCAGATAAAATTATGCAATATACGTGCAGTAAGCCCCCAGATTATAATTCCATTATAGTCATAGAAGAGAATTTCATAAGAACCAATATCAAACTGATGATTTTTTTTATCAGGCACCATTTCATAAGGAAAATCATCATTTGGAACTAGCTGAATAGCATTGGTATACCTTTGAGGTTCTGTTTCTAAAAAGAATGATAAAGGGATATAAACTATTTCTTCAACTTCTGACGGATTAATAATTATTGAATCAATATTGTGTATTTCAGCTAAAAATGGATGAATCAATACGTTAAAAGGTGATATAAATAAGTCTAAAGGAGTGATAATATTAATAGAATCATTTTTTAAGTTAAGTTCTTCAAAAGATTCTCTTAAAGCTGCCTGCAGAGGAGTCTCATTTAGTTCAATCCTTCCACCAGGAAAGCAGATCTGCCCAGGATGTGTTCTTAAGTTTTTCGCTCGCTTTTCAAATAAGATATAAATATTATCAGTAGGTTTTACTGTATCAGTATCAATAGTTACAAATGGCAGAATTACTGCTGCTTTTTTATATCTTTCGCTTCCATTAATATATGGTGTATAATTTAAAAATATATTTTGAAAATTTAAACTCATAAAGAATCACCTAAATTATCTAAAATTTTTTTAGTTTTTATGGCTAAAAAATATTTATGAGCTTTAACAATATAAATAACGCTCATAACATATTATACAATAAAAGGATGGACTATATGTATAAGAATTGGACAGTAAAAGATATCGAAGAAGTAATAAAAGAATTAAATGTAATGTTTAACTATGAATGTAATATACCTGTTGAAATA
>CAKVNP010000488.1 GCA_934777095.1 uncultured Clostridium sp.
TGCCCTACAAAATCTAAAACAGTTAAGCAGTCTTTTCCTTCACTTAATCTTAATCCTCTTCCAAGCTGCTGCAGGAATACTGTTAAGCTTTCAGTTGGTCTTAAGAAAAGAATAGTGTTTACTTCTGGTATGTCTACACCTTCATTATAAAGATCCACTACAAAAATAAATTTAATTTTTCCATTTACTAAGCTTTCTTTTGCTCTATTTCTATCTTCAAGAGAACTTTCGGAAGTCAAAGCAATGGCTGGTATATTAAATTCATTAAATCTTAAAGCCATAAATTTTGCATGTTCTATACTAACACAGAATCCTAAACCTATTGTTGAATTTATATCTGTAATATATTTATTTAAACTATTTACAATCTGCGTTACCCTTATATCGCTGCTTGTATATAAATTACTAAGTTCTTTTGTGTCATATCCTTTTCTACTCCATTTAACCTTTGATAAATCTATATTATCTGTAACAGCAAAATATTGAAATGGACTTAAAAGCTTTCTATCTATGGCTTCAGGAAGCCTTATTTCTGCACTAATCCTATCTTCAAAATATGAGAATATATCTTTTTCATCATTTCTTTCTGGAGTTGCTGTAAGTCCTAATAATATTTTAGGCTGATAATAACTTAATAACTTTTGATATGAAGGTGCTGCTGCATGATGGAATTCATCTACTATAATAAAATCAAAATAATCTTTTGAAGTAAACTCATAAAGCTTTTTGCTATTTAAGCTTTGGATTGAAACAAATAGGTGGTCAAAGCTTTCAGGAGTTCTTCCCCCTACCATTAATTCTCCAAAATTATTATTTTTTAAGATAGCCCTAAATGTATCTCTAGCCTGTTTTAATATTTCTTCTCGATGAACTACAAACAATAACCGATTGGCCTTACCTTTATTTTCATTGCAGAAATTTTTATAATCAAATGCTGAGATAACGGTTTTTCCAACACCAGTAGCTGCAATTACTAGGTTTCTATATTTATTAAATAATTTTCTTTCAGCATCCAGCCTTTCTAATATTTCCTTTTGATATGAAAAAGGCTTTATATCAAAAACAAAGTTAAATTCATTTTCTTCTACTACTTTTTCTTTTCTTAATGCCCTTTTTAACATTAATTTATCTTCATCAGTTCCCTTAAATGATACAAACTCCCCATCATTCCAATAGCTTTCAAAAGTAGCTTCAAATTTCTTCACTATATCAAAGGAATCTTGTTCAGTAATTTTAATATTCCATTCTAATCCTGAAGTTAAAGCTGCATTTGATATATTGGATGATCCTATATAAGCAGTTGTAAATCCTGTTTCTCTCTTAAACATATATGCCTTGGCATGAAGCCTTGTTCTTTCTGTATCATAAGAAATCTTAACTTCAGTATTAGGCAGTTCGGCTAGCTCATATATAGCTTTTTCATCTGTTGCTCCCATATACGATGTTGTTATTATTCTAATTTTCTTTCCATTTAAAGCTGCTTCCCTAAGGCTTTCAATTAAACATCTTATGCCGCTCCACTTTACAAATGATACTAATAAGTCAATAGAATCACATGATAGAATTTCTTTATTAAGTTCGCCTAACATATTAGGTTCTAAAGCAGCTCCAGTAAAAAGCGAACTTTGAGATAAAGGAGTTACTGGCCTTATTGCCTTTTCTTTAGATAACGCTCTTTTATTATTTATCTTTGAATAAAGTGCTGTAAGCATCTCGCCATTTTCATCTATCTTATACTTTTTAATATCATCTTCATTTGACACTTCACTTAATATGTTAATGATTTTATTACAGGCTTCTATTTGTTTTAGTAACTTCTCATTATCTTCCTTAGCCTTATCCCTTACATAATTCAGTGATCTTCTAATTACTGATTCTATATATTGTGAAAGCAAAGCCCTCGCTTCTTCATCATCAATTTTTTCAGTATCAATTATATAATCTTCTTTATTTAATCCATTTAAATTATTTAGAACTTCTTCATTTATTATTTGTTCATATAATCCTTCTTTTATCATCTCGCACCTACTACTAATATACTGTAATATAAT
>CAKVNP010000489.1 GCA_934777095.1 uncultured Clostridium sp.
ATTGTATATATAATTAAAAATTTGCAAAGCTTAATTACGGCTCTTATACATTCTTTAGAAATATACTCATTTAGTATACTAATAATTTTCTTCATTCATTTCTTTTCCTTTCTTCTACATATTGTTAAGTATGGTATCATAGTAATATTTTCACTGTCAACTTTATTATTAATAACATTTTGTAAACTATTTTTATCTTAGTCTTAATATAAAGCATAAAAAATATACTTAAGCATTAAGCCTAAGTATATTAACAATTATTAAGTATTATTTTTTAATTTAATTCTCTGAATAGTTCCCATCTTGCATCATATAAATCTTGTGATTCTTCTTTTATACTGTTCCAATATCTGCTGCATCTACTTAATGAATTAAGCATTTTTTTCACTTTAGGATTACTAACCTGGTATTCTTTAGCTAATGCAGCCAATGTTAAAATAAATGTTCCCTTATCTTCATCGTCATCTAAGAGATTATCATTATTATTCATTAATTCTTCAATGGCTTCTTCTTCCTCCATACCCTCGTCAATATATCCTTTAAATTCTTCTTTTAAATCAGCAGCTAAATCATCATCATAAATATCTAAACCCCATATACCCATAAAAAATACCTCCATAAATTATTTATACAAATATTTCTTTTGTGTATTATATGACTTAAATATCCTTAGTATTATAACTTCTATATTAATCTACAATAAATTTTGCACGGCTTCCATTTTTACCAAGGGAAACCTCTAATCTAGCTCCAATACGTTCTCTTAACTCTTCTACGTGAGATATTATTCCAACTAATCTACCAAGATTCTTTAAGTCCATCAATGCATTTATGGCGCTATCAAGAGACTCCGGATCTAATGTTCCAAATCCTTCGTCTACAAACATTGTTTCTATATGAACACCACCTGCATAGCTTTGAATTACATCTGCCAATCCTAATGCTAAAGATAAAGAAGCTTTAAATCCTTCACCGCCGGATAATGTATTTACGTGTCTTTCTTTTCCGGTATAAGCATCAACTATCTCCAGTTCAAGTCCAGATTGTTTTGTCCCTTTTCCTTTATCAGCTTTTCTTTTTAACGTATATCTTTCATTAGTCATTTTTCTTAGTCTTAAATTAGCAGCTTTAATAATATCATCAAAATATGCTGCCAGCACGAATCTTTCAAAGGTTATCCTTTCAGCATTATTCCCATTAGCTAACTCTGAAAGCTCACCTATTACATTATAATTATCTTCATCATCTTTTATCTTATTAGTTATTTTTTCTATCCATTTTAATGTATCAGCATTATTATTTATACGAGAATAAATAATTTTACTAGTATTTAATGCTTCATTTAATAAGATATCCTTTTCCTTTATCTCATCATTATATTTATCTAAATCCACCATTTCTAAACCAGTAGTTTCTTCGGCTAATCTTCGTCTTTCATCTTCCTTGGATCTACTATTTTGATAGTATTCTGTTATCTTTTTCTCTAGCTCTTCTAAGCTTTTTTCATTAGTTATAAAATTATTATACTCCTCATAACTTTTAAATCCATCCCTTTCCAAAGATAATTTAAAATCTTTCTCCTTATTCACATATAACTCTTTATTTCTTGCTAGTGATAAATTCTTTTCCGTTAATGACTGGCTTATCTTAGCAATTACTTCTTGTGAATATGAAAGTTTTTTACGAGCATTCTCTATACCTTCTTCAATTTCTTTTATCTTCTTTTCTATGCTATTTATTTTTTGAGTTAATTCCTCTTCACTGTTAATATCTTTCGGCAGTAATTCCTTCACCTGTAATAAAAGACCTCTTTCCTTTTCTAATAAGGCTAATAAATTCTGATGTTTAACACTCTCTTCTTCAGCCGTTTTTTCAAGCATTGGCTGATTTCTTGCCATTTCCTGATTATTTTTTTCGATAACTGCTTTTTCTTTTATTTCAAGGTTAATATTTTCTAAAATACTATCTATCTTAACTATTTCAGAAGCTATTTCTTTTCCTATTTCAACTACTTTTTCTTTTAATACTAATATTTCTTCATCT
>CAKVNP010000490.1 GCA_934777095.1 uncultured Clostridium sp.
GGACCATATAGTCAGGCAGTAAAGGTAGGAAATATGCTTTATACTTCAGGTCAGATTCCACTAGATCCAGCAACAGGAGAGATGGTTACAGAAATTAAAGCTGCTACTAAAAGATCTATGGAAAATTTAAAAGCTATTTTAGAAGAAGCAGGAACTTCTTTAGAAAATATCATCAAAACTACAATTTTCGTCAATGATATAAATGATTTTGCAGCGGTTAATGAAGTTTACGGAAGCTACTTTAATGTTGCACCACCGGCAAGAAGCTGCGTTGAAGTTGCAAGACTACCTAAAGATGCATTAGTTGAAATAGAAGCTATAGCTCTATGTGAATAAAAGATAAATTATTTTTTTAAATTGAAAATATATGCAGATTATATAATAAATGATAAAAGATACGAAAAATGTCTTGAAAGAGAATAAAATGTAAATTACAATAGAATTATACAGCTTTAACGAAAAGAGGAAGATGATGAGGTACGTACCAATTGGATGTATAAGAGAAACTATGGTTTTGGGGAAAAGCATATATGGTAGTGATGGACAACTATTGTTAACCAAAGGAACAGTGTTAAATGATAAGTATAAATCTACAATAAGGCAATTAGGATTTTCGGGAGTATACATTAAAGATAATCTGTCAGATGAAATAGAAATTGAATCAGTAATTACTGATGAATTAAGAAGAAAAACAATTACTAAGGTAAAAGATGTCTTTTTAGCAGTTGATGATTCAATAGGTAGCAGGGATGAAAAAATTAATGAACTGCGCAATATAGTTGATACAATGATGAAAGAATTATTGGCTAATGAAAACTTAATGATAAATATGATAGATTTAAAATTTTTTGATGAATATACTTATCAGCACTCAGTTAATGTTGGTATTTTAGCAATGGTAATAGGTGTTGCCTACGGTCTAAAAAAACAGGATATTTATAATTTAGGGCTAAGTGCCTTATTGCATGATATTGGGAAAGTATTTATTGATAAAGATATACTAAATAAGCCAGGACGGCTAACAGATGAAGAATATGAAATTATGAAAAAACATCCTAAATTGGGTTATGAGTATTTAAAAAATAATTTTCATTTGCCTACATTAGTGAACTTAGGATCTTTAGACCATCATGAAAAAGTTGATGGAACAGGTTATCCAAATGGTAAGGTGGGAGATGAGATTTCTCTTTTTGGAAAAATAATCAGTCTTGTTGATGTATATGATGCATTGACATCTGAAAGGCCATACAGAAGTGCACTTTTGCCTAGTGAGGCAGTGGAATATCTCATGGGGGGCACTGATACCTACTTTGACCATGAAATAATAAAAATCTTTATCACTGTTGTTGCACCATATCCACTTGGTACATGCATAAAGCTTAGTAATGGATATAGCGGGATAGTTGTGGAAAACTTCCCTTATGCATCACTTAGGCCAAAAGTTAAGGCATTTAGATATAGGGAAAGAGACGTGGAACCATTCATAATTGATTTAAGCTGTGATAAGAATTATTTAAATACAACAATTGAAAAAATAGTTTATATGTAATATCTATAAGAAATAAGTAGCATATATTTTGTATATGTTGCTTATTTTATTTGTTTAATAAAAAAGATTGAAATTTTCACTAGCTTGTTGTAATATACAAAACGAAAATATATTAGGGGGCCAATAAAATATAGGTGAATATATTATTTATATTTCTTGAATATAATAAAGATAGATTAACTTATATTATTACATATATTAAAAATATATATTTATGAAGGGAAAGTAAAGATGAAGAAAATAAAAGTTATTTCAGTAGTTACTTCAATAATGCTTTTAACTATAGCTTTTACAGGATGTAATAAAAAAAGTGATAAGGTAACTATTAATTTTTTAAACTGGGGCGAAAATATAGCAGAAGGTTTAATAGATGAATTTGAAGAAAAATATAATATTGAGGTAAATGAAGTCTTTGTAGATGATAATGAAGCAATGTACGAAGAGCTTATTTCAGGAAAGACTCAATATGATGTAGCAG
>CAKVNP010000491.1 GCA_934777095.1 uncultured Clostridium sp.
GAATAACACTCTTTTAATGCTGGTAATATCACTTCATCACTCATAGTTAAGCGTAATCTACCTAGCTTAAATGTATCTATACTATCTACTCCTGCCATCTCTTTAATGTCATTTATTACGCTATCATCCATTTTACCTTCTTCTGCATTAACATTCTGCAATTCGAAATCATTTGGGGCATATCTATCTATATAATTTTCAACCTTTAAACTATCTACAAACGTATAAACACTTAAGAAAGTAATTATTCCCATAAACAATGATAGAAATACTAAAACAGCTCTTTTTCTATCCCTAAATACATTATACCAAGCCATTTTATAAAGCTTTCCGCCATTAGTTGTACGCCTATTTTTCTTTTGTTTTCTAACTGTACTGCCAGTATATCTCATTGCTTCTACTGGTGAAATGTTACTTGCAATCTTTGCAGGTTTTCTACAGCTTAATACTACTGTTAAAAATGAAAATAAAGCTGTTAGAATAAATATTATTGGGCTAAAAGAAACTTTTGTCGGCATAGCAGTTGCGGAAACTCCTGAAAAGAATAACCCCATTACTGCTGGGACTACTATAAAAGATATAATTCCTCCCAATGCTAATCCTATAGGAATTCCTATTAATGATAGCCTTAACGCCTGCCCTTTAACTATTTTTTTGATCTGCTTTGGTGATGTACCAATAGTTTTTAATAATCCATAGAAATTAATATCTTTAGTTACTGCAATATATAAAACATTATAAATCAATAAATAACCGCTCATAATATCATTTTCTTTAATTGGATAATTTCCTTTTATATTGCCTAAGGCAGGTGAAATCTGCTTTTTAAAATTTTCATCATCATGGTATTTTAAAAAAATTTTTGTTTTATTTTCACTTAAAACTGCCAAATCAACTTTTCCTGCATTTATTTCTATGCCAATGCATTTAAATATATCTAAATCTTCAATACCAGCTATCTGTTCCTTTCTTGGATTTGCTAAATATATATCTGCACTAGTTCCTGCTAATCTTAAGTTCATAGTTTCATAGTTTTTAGCAAAGCTTACCCCGATACTAAATACAGATGAGATCATAAAAGTAGTTAATATGATTGCCAGCACTGCAAATATATTTCTAATTTTATTAGTCTTTAAAGAACGGTTGGTGATTCTTTTAATAACTTCTTTATTATTATTTTCAATCTTCATTGCTCTCCTTCATAAATTACTTTCTATTTCTAAATACGACTTTTCCATCTTCAATTCGTATAATTCTATCTGCTAACTGTGCTATTTCTTCATTATGTGTAATCATAATAATTGTCTGGTTAAATTTTTTGCTAGTAACCTTTAAAAGTCCTATAACATCCATACTTGTTTTGCTATCAAGATTTCCTGTTGGCTCATCAGCTAAAATTATGCTTGGCTTTGTAGCCAATGCCCTTGCTATGGCAACTCTCTGCTGCTGGCCTCCTGATAAATTATTAGGCATATTATTTAGCTTTTCCTTTAGCCCTAAGGTATCTATTATTGAATCTACATATTCTTTATCAATCTTTCCACCATCTAATTCAATTGGCAATACAATATTTTCATAAACATTTAATATCGGAACTAAGTTATAGTTTTGAAAAATTTTAATTCACCTCTATATATTTTTTCTTTGCTATACTTTGTATTGTAAAGAAAACTTCTTACAATCTTCTGACAAAAACAAATAAAAAATAGCCTTAACCATTTTTTTAATGATTAAGACTATTTTTTATTTAAAATCTCAACTATTCTAAGTTTTCCTTTTGTATTATTAGTTTGCAGATAATAATTCAACTTCCTCTATATTATTTGCGGTAACTACCAAAATATCTTCGGGCAAGATAACTGTATTCCCGTTAGGGATTATTACCTTATCTTTTCTTTTAATCATCACTATTAAAACGTCATCAGGTATTTCTGACTCTTTTATCGTTTTATTTGCAATTATACTATTATTTTGAATTACAACTTCCATTAAGCTGGTGCTTTTTTCCTCTTCATAATTACC
>CAKVNP010000492.1 GCA_934777095.1 uncultured Clostridium sp.
ATCTCTTGCAGTTGCACATGCTGCAGCAAATTATTTAGGAATACCACTATATCAATATGTAGGTGGAGTTAATGCGAAAGTATTACCAGTACCAATGATGAATATCATTAATGGTGGATCACATGCAGATAATTCAGTAGACTTACAAGAATTTATGGTTATGCCTGTAGGCTTTAATTCATTTGATAAAGCAATTCAAGCTTGTGCAGAAGTATATCATTCTTTAAAGAAGACCTTAAATGAAAAAGGCTATTCTACAGGTGTTGGTGATGAAGGTGGTTTTGCACCTAATTTAAAATCAAATTCAGAAGCTATTGATGTAATATTAGAAGCAATTACTAAAGCCGGTTATGAACCTGGTAAAGAAATGTTTATTGCTATAGATGCTGCCTCTTCAGAATACTATAAAGATGGTAAATATGTATTAGAACATGAAGGAAAGACTTTATCAGCTGCGGAAATGGTTGATTTCTTAGAAGATTGGGTTAATAAATATCCAATTATATCTATTGAAGATGGGATGGCAGAAGAAGATTGGGAAGGTTGGAAACTATTAACTGAAAGACTAGGACAAAAAGTTCAATTAGTTGGTGATGATTTATTTGTAACTAATACTAGCAGATTAGCTGATGGTATTAAAAAAGGTGTTGCAAATTCAATCTTAATTAAACTTAACCAAATAGGTACTTTGACTGAAACTTTAAATGCTATAGAAATGGCTAATAGAGCAGGTTATACAGCAGTTATTTCTCATAGATCTGGTGAAACAGAAGATACAACAATTGCGGATTTAGTAGTGGCAGTTAATGCTGGTCAAATTAAGACTGGTGCACCAGCAAGATCAGAAAGAGTTGCTAAATATAATCAATTAATTAGAATTTCAGAGGAATTAGATGATGTTGCTGAATACAGAGGTAAAGAAGCATTCTTTAATATAAAAAAATAGATAGAAATGTATGTTTATAATGTATAAAAAATGATGGTTTAACAAGCCATCATTTTTTTTATACAGAAACAGATATAGTTATAAATCCAAATAATTGCTTGTATATTTTGCTATTAAAATATACAATGAGTTTTGTAGGGGAAATAATTGGATAAAAATAATTGCTTTGATGAAAGTTGGAGAGATGATATGAGTAATGAAATGAAGCCAAAAAGTTTTGTGAAAAATAGTATATTTTTTATAATTCTTTTTCTGGTGACTTTTTATATATTATTTAAAGATAATGATTTAGGTGATATTTTTAGTGTTATGAAAAATACAAATAAGACATATATAGCAATTGCAATATTAGGTACGATTATTTATGTGTTATGTGAGGCTATTAATTTTTGGAGTGTATTAAAGATATTTAAATATAAAAAAAGTTTCTTGTCTGTATTAAAGTATCCATTTGTAGGTTTCTTTTTTAGCTCTATTACGCCATCTTGTTCAGGAGGTCAGCCTATGCAGCTGTATTATATGAGCAAAGATAATATAAAAGTAGCACATGGGTCTATGGCGATATTTTTAGAATTTGCAGGTTTTCAAATAGCTACAATTACCTTAGCATTAATATCTTTTGTTAAAAATATTGAATTTGTTACAGAATTAGGGCCAATAATCAAGGCCTTGATAATAATTGGTATTATAGTAAATAGTATATTGCTAGGGTTTATGCTATGTGTAATTTTTTCAAGAAGGTTTACAGGTGTTATTTCCAGGATAGTATTGTGGTCAGGGAAAAAGGTAAGGTTAATTAAAACTCAACATCTAATAAAGAAAATAAATGTGTTAGTAAGTGAATATCAGGAAGGATCTGTATTTATCAGACAGCATAAGGCAATGATGATTAAAGTTATAATAATCACATTTGTGCAAGTATCTGCATTATACAGTGTTTCATTTTGGGTATATAAAGCTTTAGGAGGAAACGAAGTTACTATATTTGAAATAATACAGCTACAATCTATTTTGTCTATAGCTGGAGCAGGATTGCCACTTCCAGGTGGGGTTGGTGCAAATGAGACTTCATT
>CAKVNP010000493.1 GCA_934777095.1 uncultured Clostridium sp.
CTATTAAACTTATAAACTATCTTTCCGAAAAAATTTGAACTTGATAAATATATAAAATGAATATTTTTATATCCATCCACACTATTTTCTGCACAATATTTATCAATATATGGTTTATGATCAATACGAAGCAACACATATACCTCATTAATCTTCGCCATATTACTTACCCAGGACCACCCCACATATGGATCTGATCCTAATAGTGGATTACATTCAAATGCTGACAATAATACCTTCATGAAATCTTCTTATCCTTTCATCTTTGTTCTGAAAATTTAGTGTTACTTTTTCTAGTTACTTTTGATAAGTCTCCACTTACTAGAACCAATAATAAAAAGAAATACGAATTAAAACTTATCTCACCAAACGAGCAAAAAAAGAAGCCCATTAAAAAGATTGCAGCTAACTGATTTTCTATATTATTAAAATAAACACATCCTTCTTTCCAGAAAACATATAACATAAAAATAAATGGAACTAATCCAATTAATCCAGTTTGAGTAATTACATCAAGAATACCATTTTGCGCATTCAAGTATCCTAATGTAGTATTTCTCATTACAATTGAATTATCATATCCTTGACCAAGCCAAATATCACTTTTCATAATTTTCAAGAAAGAACTATATATTTCAACGCGACCTGTCATCATACTGGATCTATGTAATACCTTGGTAATAAAATATTGAATCAATTGATTGTTAAATAAAACATTAGAGAATACCATTATTCCAGTAACTCCCAGTACAATTGCAATCAGCATCCACGGTTTTATTTTTACCACAAATTTCCTATTTATAATTAACAATGCTGACACACATATACATGCGATTCCAGTGGAGCAATTTACTCTCATACATATAAATATTCCAATTAAAAATGGGAATACAAAAGCTATTATATGTCTTTTTCGCTTCCTTATTACATATAAACATAGCCATGTATAGAACATATAAAAAGTAATAAATTTTCCTCCAAACCAATATGTAGCTCCTTGCCATCCACGGTTATATAATCCATTAGGTGCAAAAAGCACTGTAGCCAAATTAATACATGAAAAAAGTGTAAACATACCATAAATCGTCAAAAATAGCTTTTGCTTTTGATATTTAAGCATATATTTTACTGCCAAAAAAGTTGCAACTATCCCAAGTAGATAGACTATAGCTCGAAACATTTTCATCATATCTTTTGAGTATTTAAATGTTGATAACAGTACAATAGCTCCCCATATTATAAAGGCGATAACAGGATAAGTAACTAATTTTAATTTCTTTCTAATACACAACATAATTGTTATTATATAAATAGCAAATTGTACTATATACATGATACGTATAATCTGCGCTGCTTGGCTACTCCTATAAATTATTCCATTAGGCAAAAATGTCACTAAAATAGAAAGCATTAAAAATATCTGAATGTACGATAGTTTGATTTTTTTTTCTAGCATCTGTAGATCCTCCTTTCCCGTCATTATTCTTTCAGCTAAGTAATTTTTCTGTATATAACATTAATTTTTTTTCAAATACTTCTTTTGTAAAATTATTAATATACAATTCTCTTGCATTCTCACTCAAGACTTTATTGCTTCTATTTTTGCATGCCAACTCCATTTTTTCACATAATCCATCAATATCAGATTCAAGATATGAATATCCATTATACCCATCCTTTATCATATAATATTGTCCGGCTCCCGAGCTAACAATCACTGTTTTTCCAAACATAAGGCATTCTGTAACAACTACCGGCAACGGATCATCAAGGGAACAGCAAATCACTGCATCAATCTGCCTATATAATGCAGGAATATCCTTTCGCTCAACACGAGAAATATATTTTATATCAGAATTTTTTTTCACTTCGTTTATAAAATCTATGTAATAAGGATCTTCTTTATTTAAAGGTCCACCCACAAATAGCATTTTGCTCTTATTTCTTATTTTCTTCGATAACTGATTATAAGCTTGAATAGCAAATATCTGATTTTTCCGACTACATATAGC
>CAKVNP010000494.1 GCA_934777095.1 uncultured Clostridium sp.
AATTTTTATTGTCATCTTAGAATTCACTTACTTCTTCTATTTTTCATAGATATTAAAAATCATTCTCATTACAAACTTAAATTAACTACTCAACTTCTATCATTTCAGCATCTGCTTTACGAAGTGAAAGTTCATAACCTCTTACTGTAACTTGTATTGGATCTCCTAATGGCGCAACTTTCCTTACATATATTTCACTGCCTTTAGTAATTCCCATATCCATAATTCTTCTCTTTACAGGACCTTCTCCTACTATCTTTTTTACTTTTACAGTGTTACCGCATAACACTTCCTTTAATGTTCTCATATTTACTCCTTTAATTTATACTATAATTTTATTAGCCATATCTTTACCAATAGCAACTCTAGAATCTTTTACTTCTACAATAATGTTACCTTTAATTTCCGAAATAACTGTAACTGCAGCACCTACTACAAATCCTATGTTAGCTAAAAACTTTCTTATTTCTTCTTTTCCACCAACTTTTTTTATTATGCCGGCTTCGCCCTTTTTAACCATTGATAACGGCATAACTTGTCACCTCTTTTCGTTAATGATAATCATTTTCATTGTTTATATTGATAGTATATTCCTTTTTCCATAACATGTCAATGGATTTATTTCTATTTTTTCTTTTTTATAGAATAACTAAATATATTTCCTTGGTCTATTTATTATAATCTATAAAAAAATAAGCTGCCTGCATATTAATGCAAGCAGCTTATATTATATTCTAGGCAGTTTCAACGCCTTTTCTTTTTTTAGTTTTTTTAGCCTTTAATAGTGGTCTAGTTTCATTTTCACCTAGTCTTACTACATCCGGTTCTTTCTTATTTTTGATAGTTTCTTCTGTGATAATAACTTTTGTTATAGACTCGTCAGATGGAACATCAAACATAATATCTACCATTGTATCTTCAACTATAGCTCTTAATCCTCTAGCTCCAGTCTTTCTTTCAATTGCCTCATCTGCAATTGCTTTTAATGCATCTTCTGTAAACTCTAATTCAACGTTATCTATTTCAAATAACTTTGCATATTGCTTAACTAATGCATTCTTTGGCTCTTTTAATATATTCATTAATGCATTTTGGTCTAATGATTCTAAAGACACAACCATTGGAAGTCTTCCTACAAACTCAGGGATTAATCCAAATTTTAATAGGTCCCCTGGTAATATATCCTTTAATAAAGAACCAATATCCTTAGTTTCTTTTGATTGTACATCTGCACCAAATCCCATTGAGCTCTTTCTTGTTCTTTTCTCAATAATTTTGTCTATTCCATCAAATGCTCCACCACAAATAAATAATATATTTGAAGTGTTTATTTGAATAAACTCTTGATGTGGATGTTTTCTTCCGCCTTGAGGTGGTACTGATGCTACTGTACCTTCAAGTATTTTTAATAGTGCTTGTTGTACACCTTCTCCTGAAACATCTCTTGTAATTGATGGATTTTCAGATTTTCTGGCAACCTTATCAATTTCATCGATATAGATAATACCTTTTTCTGCTTTTTCTATATCGTAATCAGCATTTTGTATTAATTTTAGCAAAATATTCTCTACGTCTTCACCAACATAACCTGCTTCAGTTAAAGTTGTAGCATCTGCTATAGCAAATGGAACATTTAAAAATTTTGCTAAGGTTTGAGCTAAAAGTGTCTTACCTGACCCAGTAGGTCCTAATAATAAAATGTTACTCTTTTGAAGTTCAATATCATCATCAGCAACATTAGCTTTAACTCTCTTATAATGATTATATACTGCAACTGATAAAGCTTTTTTTGCTCTATCCTGCCCAATTACATATTGATCTAAATATGCTCGAATTTCTGCTGGTTTTGGTAATGTTGAAGTATCTAATTCAACATTTTCCTCAAATTCGTCTTGTATTATATCAGAACATAAGTCAATACATTCATCACATATATACACTCCTGGACCAGCAATTAATCTTTTAACTTGGTCTTGATTCTTACCACAAAAAGAACATTTTAATT
>CAKVNP010000495.1 GCA_934777095.1 uncultured Clostridium sp.
TCATTGTCTATACACCATTGAATTCCTAAAACTACTTGATCTATAATCTCTTCTATTTTTGATGATGCCACATCTGCTTTAACAGAATAAATCTTACATTTAGGTGCAATTCCTAATCCACTACTTGCAATGATACTAGCTACTTCTGTTCCATGACCATCATTATCATAATAATTTTCTTCTGCCTTTGTTATACAATTATATCCACCTGAAATAATTATTTGATTTTCTACTTGATTTATTCCAGTATCAATCACAGCTACTTTTATCTGATTTCCATTAATACCCTTACCCCTTAATTGTGAAACATATAATTTATTAATTAAGTTATCATTTGTTAAATTCACAAATGCTTCACCTCACCTTTTATTAGATTATCTTACTTCAATATATGTAACTATAATCATTTACGTTCACTTAATGTAAAAGAAAAAAGTGAAGCTTAAAAATTATAGCTTCACTTTTTTAATCATAAATTCTTATTTTTAGTTTATGATCTTCCAATATCTACATGCCAATAACCATTACCATCTTGCCATGGTATACCATCAGGTGTATCTGATAATTTAGTTCCTGATTCAGTATTTTTTACTGATAAATCAGTTAACTTTGGAGTAATCCAATCTACCTTTTTCATTTTTAACACCTCCCTTCATTAAAAATTTATATAAACATATTGATATTAAAATTAATCTAACATCAATAGATTTATCATTAATTGTACTTGTTTTTAAAATTTCCAATTGATTTTCCAATTTATTTTTATCTATATAAATACAACATTCTTCACTTAATAATATTTCTTCTAAAATATTGCATATTTCTCTCTCATTACCTTCTAATCTTTGAATCCAATCGGCACTTTGTAGTCCTTTTTTAAATGAGTTTAACCTAATTTTATCCGGTAAAATACCTTTCATTGCTCTTTTTATTAAGTAACGTTCTTCTCCATTCCTAACAAATTGATCATTAGGTAAACTCAAACAAAATTCCACAACTCGTTTATCCCTTGTAGGATCTCTCAAAACAATACCATTTGCTAAAGATAATTTTGTTTCAATCGCTCCAATTTGATTTAACATAATAGGATTTAAAAATTTCTTTCTCGTATTATATAAATCTTTTATCTGTAAATCTGAATTTCCCATACCACTTTTTTCTATACGGTTATCAATATCCCATTTTTTAAGTAAATTTTTATTTATTGGAGATGATCTGTATTTTTTATCTAAGTCATATTCATTATTATTGTTATAAGCTCTAAAGGCTCTAATAATATATTTTAATGTTTTAAGTGGAAATTCATTATAAATCTTACTAGCTCCTATTACTTCCTTAATAACCTTTATTAGTTTTCCCTTATTTAATAGAGTTTTTAAATTAACTATATAATCACCATATGATATAGAATAATTTCCATATTGCCCAGTTAAAAGAATTTTAGAATTATTTTTGTTTATTTTATCCATTATATTATTAACCCAAAAAATATTTTGAAATGTCTTATATGGTTGCTCTAATATTTCAATGAACTTGTCCATATTGGATAAAGAATTTAAACCTTCGCAATTACAAAAATTAGTTTCTATATTAGGATACTTTTTTTTCATTTCCTCTACATATTCTTTTTCATTTGCAAACCTATATTCTGGTGAATCATCTTTATAATTGTTCATAGGTACAGATGTATATGCAAATAGTTTTTTCTTTTTATCTTTTAATATACTTGCTGCAATAGCTCCTACAGATGTTGAATCTAATCCTCCACTTAATAAAATTGAAATATCTTTATTACTTTCAACCCTTGAAGAAACTGCCTCATAAAAAACTTCATTAAACTTTTCAACATACTCTTCATCCGATCTTAAATGTAAAGTTGCTTTTTCTATCAAAGGATCCCAATATTTTTCTACACGAATTACTCCATCTTTGATAATTATACTTGTAGCCGGTAATACTTGAAAAATATCATCATATATTGTTTCTTTTAAATCTATTTGATG
>CAKVNP010000496.1 GCA_934777095.1 uncultured Clostridium sp.
TGATAAATGTTGGTGAAGGTGATTTAGTAATAGGAATTGGTTTTCCTCGTTATGCAAACAGAACTATAGATGTACTAAGCTTTTCACAAGATAGAGGAGCAAAAGTTGTTGCCTTAACTGACAGTATGATGTCACCACTAGCACAGAGAGCAGATTATACACTTATTGCTCAAAGTAATATGGCATCCTTTGTTGACTCACTTGTTGCACCACTTTCAGTTATTAATGCTTTAATAATTGCTGTGGGATTAAGAGAAAAAGAAAGTATTTCAAGTACTTATAATAGTTTAGAAGAAATTTGGAAAGACTATAATGTATATTCCTATAGCAGTAAAAATATAGGTGATGATTTTTTATAGTTAAATAGATTTTTATTGGGGAATTAGCATAAGTTAATTCCTTTAATTTTTATACAAAAAGGAGATTGTAAATGTCAAAGGTAATTGTTATAGGGGCAGGACCTGCAGGAATTATGGCTGCTATATCAGCTGCACAAAATCATGAAGTAATATTGTTAGATGGAAATGATAAAATAGGAAAAAAACTATTTATTACAGGTAAAGGAAGATGCAATGTTACTAATGCTAAGGATATAAGTGAATTTTTTGATTACATACACGGAAATCCTCATTTTTTATATAGTGCACTGTATACATATACTAATAATGATGTAATAAATTTTATAGAAGAAAACGGTACAAAGCTAAAAGTAGAGCGTGGCGGCAGAATGTTTCCTGAATCAGACAAATCTTCAGATATAATAAAAGCATTAAATAATGGCTTAAAAAAAGCTAGAGTTGAAGTTAAATTAAATTCTAAGGTAACTGATGTTATAGTTAAAGATAATAAAATACAATCATTAATAATTAATAATTCAAATAAAATATCAGCAGATCATTATATTTTAGCTACAGGTGGAGCATCATATCCTCTTACTGGCTCAAAGGGTGAGGGACAAAAATTTGCAAAAAAACTTGGACATAATATAATTCCTCTTAAGCCATCATTAGTGCCTGTGGAAATTGATGAACCTTGGATCAAGGAAGTGATGGGTCTATCTCTACGTAATATTGAATTAAAGCTTACAGAAGGAAAAAAGGTATTATATAGAGAAAATGGTGAAATGAAGTTTATGAATTATGGTGTTTCAGGTGCTTTAGTACTAAAAGCATCTAGATATATAAAAGAAGGTAATGATTATGTTCTATCAATAGATTTGAAGCCAGCATTAGATTTAAACGAACTTGATAAAAGAATTCAAAAGGATTTTAAAAAATACATTAATAGTGATTTTAAAAATTCATTAAATGACTTATTGCCAAAAGCTCTTATTCCAGTAATAATAAATCTTTCTGGAATACCTGAAAACAAAAAAGTAAATGAAATAACAAAAGGTGAAAGAAAAGAATTAGTAAATATAATTAAAAACTTAAGAATGACTGTAAAAGGATTAAGACCTCTTTCAGAAGCGATTGTAACTGCAGGGGGCGTATCTACCCTAGAAATAGATCCCTCAACTATGAAATCTAAGTTAATTACTAATTTATCCTTTGCAGGAGAAATCATTGATGTAGACGCATTTACTGGCGGTTATAATGTTCAAATTGCATTATCAACAGGATTTTTAGCAGGAACAAATATATAATAATTATCTTGTTAAGATCGTTATTTTCTAATATAATTTTTTAAGGAAATATTTTTTACTTCGAAAGGCGGTTAAATTAATGAAAATATCAGTAGCAATAGATGGCCCAGCAGGAGCGGGGAAAAGCACCATTGCAAAATTAGTAGGGAAAAAGTTTGATTTAATGTATATAAATACTGGAGCTATGTATAGAGCAGTAACATTAAAGGCTAGAGAAAATAATATCTCACCAGAAATGACAGCAGAATTAATGTCTTTAATAGATACATTAGAAATGCATTTTGAAAATGATGATTTAATACTAAATGGGGTAAATGTACAAGAGCAAATAACAATGCCTGAAATAAGCTCAAATG
>CAKVNP010000497.1 GCA_934777095.1 uncultured Clostridium sp.
AGATTGTATTCTTTTTTATAGATTAGGTGACTTTTATGAAATGTTCTTTGAAGATGCTAAGATTGCATCTAAGGAACTTGAATTAGTTCTTACTGGAAAAAATTGTGGCCTTGAAGAAAGAGCTCCAATGTGTGGTGTTCCATTCCATGCAGCATCATCTTATATCTCTAAGCTTATTAATAAAGGATATAAAGTAGCTATTGGTGAGCAGATTGAAGATCCAGCAACTGCAAAGGGAATAGTTAAGAGAGACGTAATAAAAGTTATTACACCTGGTACTTATGTTGAAAGTAATGGTGATGAAGAATATAAGAACACTTATTTAATGACTATCTATGAAGCTGATGGTTATTACGGAGTAGCCTCTTCTGATATATCTACTGGTGAATTTAAGACTACCTTCTTTAAAAATTCCAAGATAGCTTTACTTGATGAAATATCAAAGATTGCTCCTAAGGAAATCTTAATTCACTTTACATTTAACGAAGAGTTAATAAAAGAAATTAAAAATATTTCAACAGCATTAGTTTCTGTTAAAAACTTTGATGAGTTCTACTGCACAGATGAAGAAATGCTAGAACAATTTGCATCTTTAGATTTAGCTAACTTAGATGCTAGAGCTAAAATGGCTTCAGCAACTCTTTTAAAGTACATATTAGATACACAAAAGATTAGTTTATCTAATATCAATCTTTTAGAAACATATGACATTGTAAATTACATGTCAATAGATTCATCATCACGTAGAAATCTAGAGCTTACGGAAAACTTAAGAGATAAGACTAAACGCGGAAGCTTAATCTGGGTTCTAGATAAGACTGCTACTTCAATGGGTGGAAGATGTCTTAGAAAATGGATTGAAGAACCTTTAATCAAAAAGGCCGAAATAGAAGAAAGATTATCTGCTGTTGAAGAACTATATGATAATGTATATGTAAATGAAGATATAAGGGAAGCATTAAAGCACATTTATGATATAGAGAGAATCGTTGGTAAGATATCTAATAATAATGTAAATGCTAGAGACTTAGTTTCTTTAAATTCATCTTTAAAAAGATTACCTGAAATAAAAACAATATTAAAAGATGTTAATTCTCCACTATTAAAGCATTGGTACAATGACTTAGATGTATTAGAAGATATCAGAGAACTATTAACAGATTCTATTTTAGAAGATCCAGCAATCACTTTAAAAGAAGGTAATTTAATTAAAGAGGGATACTCTGCTGAAATAGATGAATTAAGAAATGCTAAGCTTAACGGTAAGCAATGGATAGCATCACTGGAAAATCAAGAAAGAGAATTTACTGGTATTAAATCATTAAAGGTTGGTTATAATAAAGTATTTGGTTATTACATTGAAATATCAAAAGCTAACTATGATATGATTCCAGAAGGCAGATATATCAGAAAGCAGACTTTAGCAAATGCAGAAAGATATATTACTCAGGAACTTAAGGAAATGGAAGAAAAGATTTTAGGGGCAGAAGAAAAACTTGTGTCTCTTGAATATAAAATCTTTACAGAAATCAGAGAAAGAGTAGAAAAGGAAATTCCAAGACTTAAAAAGACAGCTAATATTATAGCTTCTTTAGATGTTATTTCTACTTTGGCAATAATTGCGGTAGAAAATAACTACGTAAAACCTTCTATTAATGAAGAGGGAGTTATTGAAATCTTAGAAGGAAGACATCCTGTTGTTGAAAAAGTAATTGGTAATGGAGAATTTATCTGTAATGATACTCATTTAAATAAAAATGGAGATAGATTTTTACTTATCACTGGACCTAATATGGCTGGTAAATCTACCTATATGAGACAAGTAGCTTTAATTAACTTAATGGCACAGATAGGATCATTTGTACCTGCTAAGTCAGCTAATATTTCTGTATCAGATAAAATCTTTACTAGAATAGGTGCTTCCGATGACTTAGCTGGTGGTAAATCTACTTTCATGGTTGAAATGTGGGAAGTATCTAATATCT
>CAKVNP010000498.1 GCA_934777095.1 uncultured Clostridium sp.
GTATCCCCATGCATCTTTTTGTGCTACTGCCTTTTTGAATGGTACTTCAGCAAGTGTTGCACCGATAGCTAACCATGCAAGTGGTGAAGCTAAAGCTTTTAAGTAGTCTAATGCTTTATAGAACCATGGTAATGTTAAGTCTAATCTTAAGAATGCAGCTGTTGAAGGTTCTCCGTTAACAGTAACTGCAACTTGTGGAAGCTTGTCTTGGAATAACCAAACAAATAATCCTAAGAATGTAGCTAAGATAATTGGGTTTAAGAATATTTCTTTCATATTCTTTTTAAAGTTTTCTTTGTCCATTTTTGTACCAGACATTTTAATGAATGCATAAGAATATAAGAATACTCTATAAGCTATATTAAAGATGTTTGAATACATTGTTCCAACTGCTCCATATACTGCAGCAACGATTGGAGTTCCAAAGAAAGTAGTAGAACCGAAGATTGTTAATACTCTGTATACATCTTGCTTGTCCCCTTTTACTTTAGCAAACATAAGCTTAGTAATTGGAATTAAAAGAATGTATATTGCAAATCCCCATACTAAAATACTTAATCCTTGCTTTAATTGTTCTCCATCTATATCCTTCATAAATGATGTAAATGCTAAAGCTGGTAATGAAACTGTAAGAACAACTTTAGTTAGCATTTTAGATGCAGTTGAATTAATTATTTCCTTTTTTCTTAAGAAGAAACCTAAAAGAATAATTGAAACTGATGAGAAAATAGCACCTAAAATAGCATTGTCTGTTAATGTGCTTTTAATAATTTCTAACATAATACTTCTCCTTTATTATCTTTTGTATTTGTATAATTTTTAACACTCTTCAATTGTCGACGTCACCGCCGACCACAAGACAAATTGTACAAGATTTCTGAAAATTCAACAATTTATTTAAATTTTTAAAGAGTTATTTAAGTTATTTAAGTTATTTTTTTAACATTCTTTATTAACTCTTAAAATTGAAAAAACTAGCCAAAAACCATCTAATCCCTGATTTTTGCTAGTTTTTCGTATATTTATTCAGTTGCTGCTATTACCATATAGTAAATACTTTCATCTTTATTTTCACATAAACATTGTTTTATTTTTAACTTACCACAATTAATATATTCGTAAATCGGATCTTCAATATTAATTAATTCAGATAATAAAAATTCCCTATTGGTATATAAAACCAACTCAATACTGCTACATCTTTCTATTAATGATATTTCTTTCAATGTATTCATTACTATGTTTGTGATAACTTTATCTCTTTTCTCACTTCCTACAATCATCATATCTATCTTTCTGTTATCATTAATTCTTCTATATACTTCATTATCATAGATTAACATTATTAATGCTTTTAAATGAATCTGCTCTTTATTTAATAACTGATTTAATAATATGGCATGTCCTCTGCCACTGCTTTTATCACCTGTAAATATAATACTTCGCTCTCTTGAAATATACTTTTCCTGATGCTTCTGCACTTTATTAGTTAAAATTACTGTCTTTTTTATATTTCTACTACTATATACGTTAATATATTTATCTTTTTCTATAAATAAAATTTCTATTCTTCTTCCATTAAATAAATAATATTCTTTAATATAAGCTTTATCTTTATCCTCTTCCCTAAATATATAATTCAGCCCTTGAAAATCTATATATTTTCTATCAACAAATGAAATAACTTGTAAATCCACTTTTTTCTCCCCTGCCCCAGCTTTTTATTACTATTATACCATTTTATCTATTTTTTAACTATTTTCCCATTTTTTCTGATTTTGATAAAAATAAAGACTATTACAGCCTTTCTTCTCTGTAATAATCTTTTATACTCACTATTCTTCTTCATATAGATGTTGGATTTTTGCCCAGTTAATTATTTCCCATAAATTATTAACATAGTCTTTTCTTAAATTTTTATATTTTAAATAATATGCATGTTCCCATATATCAATATTTAGTATTGGAGTATATC
>CAKVNP010000499.1 GCA_934777095.1 uncultured Clostridium sp.
TGTAATAAGATTTCTTTTGCTTTGGATTCATCAAATAATACAGGACAGCCAGCCTTACATACTAAGATAGAATCTACTGAACTGGCAAATTCAACATCTACTAAATCAGGATCAAAATCTGTATCTGCATATCCTAAGGCACAAAGAACTCTTCCCCAGTTAGCATCACTACCAAATATTGCAGCCTTAACTAAGCTAGAATTTATTACGCTTTTAGCTAAAATCTCTGCAGCTTTTTCAGTTTTTGCATTATTAACAGTACACTGAATTAGTTTGGTAGCCCCTTCGCCATCTTTAGCTATTTCCTTAGCTAAATGTACGTTAAGAGTATTAAGAGCTTCTAAAAAAGTATAATAGCTTTCATTTTTTTCGCAGATTTCCTTATTTTCAGCTAGTCCATTTGCTAAGATTACCACCATATCGTTGGTACTAGAGTCGCCATCTACACTAATTCTGTTATAGGACATATTAACTGATTCTGTTAAAGCTTCTTTTAGAAGTTTAGGGTTTATTTTTAAATCAGTTGTAATAAAGGAAAGCATTGTTGCCATATTAGGATGAATCATTCCAGAGCCTTTAGCCATGGCAGCTAAAGTAACAGGTGTACCATCTATTTCAAAGTCTATTGATATTTCTTTAGTACAGGTATCAGTAGTAATAATTGCAGTAGCAGCATCATGGCCACCATTAGAAGAAAGCTTTTCTACTGCTAGTGGAATTCCATCTTTTATAGCATCTATATTTAGGGGAACTCCAATAACACCAGTAGATGCAACTATTACATCATCAGATTTTATATTAAGAGATTTAGCGCATAAAGATGCCATTTTCTTTGCTTTTTCCAAACCATCAGTACCTGTACAGGTATTAGCATTTCCACTGTTTATAATAATTGCTTGCGCCTTTTTATTACTTAAATGCTCCTTAGTTACTAAAAGAGGAGCCCCCTTAACTTTATTTTTTGTATATACACCACAGGCAGTGGCAGGAACTTCTGATAAAATAATTGCTAAATCCTTTTTTAAAGAACTTTTTTTAATACCACAATGAATACCAGAAGCAGTATAGCCCTTAGGTGAAGTAACACCTTTATTTATATTTATTTTCATTATAATTTCTCCTTACTATTTAGAATGCTGGTGCAATTAGATTAAGTCCTTCATTCTCATTTAGACCCAATATTAAGTTCAGGTTTTGTATGGCTTGTCCGGCTGCACCTTTTACCATATTATCAATAGTGCTTACGATAATAAGCTTATCTTTTCTGAAATTTTCATGTATTGAAATATGACAGTTGTTTGTAAATTTAATATTCTTTATTTCAGCAGTGGTGCCTAGAGGAAGAATATTAACAAAAGCTTCGTCTTTATAATATTCAGTAAATAATTCATGAATTTGTTCTAGATTAGTGTCTGTTTCTTTATTGCAGTAGATTGTAGAAAGAATTCCACGATTTATTGGAAGCAGATGAGGAGTAAAGGTCACCTTTACGGTCTTTTCTGCAATATATGAGAGTGTTTGTTCAATTTCAGGAGTATGTCTATGGCTTCCGATACCATAAGGAGCAAAGTTTTCATTTAATTCTGCAAAGTGGCTCTTTAAGGAAAGTCCTCTGCCAGCTCCTGTAGCCCCTGATTTTGAATCGCAGATAATATCATCACATGAGATTAAATTGTGTTTTAATAATGGCATTAAGGCCAAGGCAATACTTGTTGGATAGCATCCAGGATTTGCAATGATTTTACAGTGTTTAATTTTTTCACGGTTAAGTTCTGGTAAGCCATAAACACTAAGCTTATGTAGATAAAAACTTATTCTTCTTAACTTAAGAATATACTTACTAGTTTAGAAGTAAATCTAATACTTATAAAGCTATACTAGTTTTGTAAAGAATATATTAAAGAATATAGATATATATTATTATTTACTTTATATATACTTTTTTATTATAATTTATAAAAGTATATTAATAT
>CAKVNP010000500.1 GCA_934777095.1 uncultured Clostridium sp.
GATGGATCAAAGGATAGGAGTTATGAAATTATAGAAAAGTATCTTTCATATGATAATATATTTTATTTTTATCAGGAAAATAGAGGTTTATCTGAGGCTAGGAATTTAGCGTTAAAATATGCAGAAGGTGAGTATATAGGATTTGTAGATAGTGATGATTATATAGAGCCAGATATGTTTGAAAAAATGTATCAAAGAGCTGTAAAGGATAATATTGATATGGTTATTTGTAATATGGATGTTGTGTATGAAGATAGAATTGAAAAGCATCCGATCTCTGTAGATGAAAATAAAATTTATAACAGAGATGAAATAATAGATGAATTTTTAACCAAGCATTCTGTTAATGGATTTGTATTTAATAAGCTTTTTAAGGCTGAATTATTTACTGAAGGTAAATTGCTATTTGAAAAAGGAGTAAAATATGAAGATATTCCAGTAACATTTCAGGCTATATGTAAAAGTAATACTTTTGCATTTATTAATGAGCCATTGTATAAGTATATACAACGTAATGATTCTATAACAAGGAGTATTTCTCTACAGGAAAGAAAGTATTTATGTGAAGCTTTTGAAAATGTAGGGAAAGTGCTAAAAGAAAATAATATAGCAAATATGGATAAAAAATATAGTTACTATGTTTTAAAAGGTATGATGAGTGCCTTTAGAAAAATGAAATTAATGAAAAATGATAATGAATCAAAAAAAATAAGAGAATTATTATTAAAGGTGCTTAAAGATAATAGTAACAAATTTTATAAAAATGAACAATTATCATATAAGGATAAAATTAAGATACTTGCTCTTCAAATATCTAGAGGAAATATATCTTTTTAGAAAGATTTTATAAGTAGAATGCTAGCTTAGTGGTGGAGGGGAAGTTAATGTCAAAAATAAATTGGATAATTGGTAAAATAATTGGAGGTGAAAATGTAAATAGACTTAATTATTTTATAAGTAATAGATATTATTCGAAATTTAGCAAATATAAGGGTAAAAAGAAAATAATATATGCATTAGTACCTAAGCACAAAAATATGGGTGATCAGGCTATTGCTTATGCAACACATAAGTATTTAGATAAATATTTTAGTGAATATGAAGTAATTGAAGTAGTACATTATGATATTTATAAGTACTGTAAAGCCATAAAAAGAGTACTAAATAAATCTGATTTAATATTTATACACGGCGGAGGAAATCTAGGAACGTTATATCTACAAGATGAAGTTGCTAGAAGATTTATAATTAAAAAATTTAAAGATAATAAAATAATTTCAATGACACAGACAGTATATTTTTCTAATGATGAAAAGGGAAAGAGAGAGGAAGCTAAAACATCTAATATCTATAATAGTCATCCGGATTTAACATTATTAGCAAGAGAAGAAAAATCATATGAAATTATGAAAAGGCTTTTTACTAATGCTAAGGTAATTAAATGTCCTGATATTGTATTTTCATTAGAGAATATTAGAAATAGGGATTCAATTAATAGAGAATATATTACTACATGTTTTAGAAGTGATATTGAAAGTATTATTGATAAGAATAATATTATTAATAAGCTACGAAATTTCTATGGAGATATTCAAGAAATAGACACAATAAATGACAAAGAGGTATTTATTAATGAGAGAGAAGATGAGTTATATAAGTTATTAAATAAGTTTTTTGCATCTAGAGTAGTTATTACAGATAGATTGCATGGAATGATTTTTGCTGTAATTACAAAGACACCATGTATTGTTACAAAATCAAAGGATCATAAAATTATTGAAAGTTATAAATGGATAAAAAACTTAAACTACATTAAATTTATTAATGATCTTAGCTATGAGAATATAATTAGTAATATTAATGAAATGCTAGGATTAAAAGAACTTACAGAAACAAAGTTCAATGAAGAGTATTTTAATAATTTAAAAGAGAGCATTTTATAAAGTATTAGGGGTGTCAAGAATTATATGAG
>CAKVNP010000501.1 GCA_934777095.1 uncultured Clostridium sp.
TTATTATATTATGTACATTTCATTTTACATTTTTTAACTATTTATTTCAAGTATGTGTGAATATTTCTATTTTTTTATATGTTTTGATACTTAATAATTAATTATAAAATTATATTTAATAATTAAGGCTAAAGATAATATAGTCATAAAAATGTGCTTTCTATTTCATTTTGCATAACCTAGATATACTTTTATTTTTTTGTTGCTTGTGCAACATACATCATTAATTTTATCTATTATGATATAGACATCAACTGATTAAAAAACAAAAACAAAAGGAGATTTTAAATATGGAAAATAAAATGTTTTGCTTCCAATGCCAAGAAACTGCTGGCTGCACAGGATGTACTAAATTTGGAGTATGTGGTAAGTCACCAGACCTTGCTAGAATGCAGGATTTATTAATATATACAACTAAAGGTTTATCTGAAGTTACAACTAGATTAAGAAAGGAAGGACAAGCTGTATCAGGTGAAGTAAATCACTTAATTACAATCAATCTTTTCACAACAATTACTAATGCTAACTTTGATGATGAAATATTCTACGCAAGAGTTAAAGAAACTTTAACTGTTAAAAATGAATTATTAGCTAAGCTTTCAAATACAGAAAACTTATCAGAAGCTGCTTTATGGAATGCAACTTCAAATGAAGAAATGGACAAAAAAGTATCTTTATTAGAAAAGATAAAAAATGCTGTAGCTGGTAAAAAGGAATTAGAAATAGTTAATTCATTATTAGATGAAAAGTCAACAAAAGTTGGTGTACTTGCAACTAAAGATGAAGATATCAGAAGCTTAAGAGAGCTTATCACTTACGGATTAAAAGGTATGTCAGCATACATGAAGCATGCTAATGCTTTAGGATATGACAGTGAAGAAATAAATGCCTTCATGCAAAGCACATTAGCAAAAATGTTAGATGATACTTTAACTATTGATGAACTTGTTGCTTTAACTTTAGAAACAGGTAAAGTTGGTGTTGATGGTATGGCTTTATTAGATCAAGCTAATACTGAAACTTACGGAAACCCTGAAATAACTAAAGTTAACATAGGTGTTGGCAAGAACCCAGGTATCTTAGTATCAGGACATGACTTAAAAGACTTAGAATTATTATTAAAGCAAACAGAAGGAACTGGAGTTGACGTTTATACTCACTCAGAAATGTTACCAGCACACTACTACCCACACTTAAAGAAATACAAGCACTTAGTAGGTAACTATGGTAATGCATGGTGGAAACAAAAAGAAGAATTCGAAAGCTTCAATGGACCAATCCTAATGACTACTAACTGTATAGTACCACCTAAGGATTCATACAAGGATAGATTATATACAACTGGAGCAGCAGGATATGTAGGATGTACTCATATTAAAGGAGAAAGTGAAGATAATAAAGACTTCTCAATGATTATTGAACACGCTAAGAAATGTAAAGCTCCAACTGAAATAGAAACTGGTGAAATTGTTGGTGGATTTGCTCATGCTCAAGTATTTGCTTTAGCTGATGCTGTTGTTGATGCTGTTAAGACTGGTGCAATCAAGAAATTCTTCGTAATGGCTGGTTGTGACGGTAGAGCTAAATCAAGAAACTACTACACTGACTTTGCTAAGGCTCTTCCAAAGGATACAGTTATCTTAACTGCTGGCTGCGCTAAATACAAATACAATAAATTAGACCTTGGTGATATCAATGGAATCCCAAGAGTATTAGATGCTGGACAATGTAACGATTCATACTCATTAGCATTAATAGCTTTAAAATTAAAAGAAGTATTTGAACTTGAGGATATTAATGAATTACCAATAGCATTTAACATTGCATGGTATGAACAAAAAGCTGTTATAGTATTACTTTCATTACTATACTTAGGAGTGAAGAACATCCACTTAGGACCAACTCTACCAGCATTCCTTTCACCAAACGTTACTAATGTTTTAATAGAAAACTTTGGTATTGGTGGA
>CAKVNP010000502.1 GCA_934777095.1 uncultured Clostridium sp.
AGAGGAAGTAGCAAAATTAAAAGAAAGCCTTACTTCTGTTAATGAGAAAATAAAAGATTATGAGTTGACTAAAGATAGATTAGATAATTGTAAGAAGGAAGCAGAAGTTTTAAAGGAAGACAATACAGCTTTAAAGGAAGAATTAAAGGAAAGCCGTGATTATGCTAATTCTTTAAATAATAAGCTTTTGGATGTCATTACGTTAAAAAATCAGGAAATTAACGAGCTAAAAGATGAAAATAATAATGAAATTAAAGTATTAGAAAAAAAACACAGGGAAGAAATTAATAATAAAAATAGTATAATTGATCAATTAAAAGAAGAAATTTACCAATTAAAGATGGAAAAACTAAAATAATGCAAAGAGCTGTACTAAAAAGTATAGCTCTTTCTATTTATTATCCAAATTATGTAAAAGAAATGCTATAATAATTATAGATACACTAAATATACATCTTATTTATATGTAGTGATAATTTTATTATAGGAGTTGGTTGTAATGGATGCGGCATATGAAAGTACTATTTTATGTGATAATACACAAAAAGGTAATTTTTCTGTAGAATTAAGCCCTAAATCTAATTCACTTAGATTTACTTTTAATTGTACCGGATTTGTATATGCATATGTATTAGGAGATTTTAACGGCTGGCGAAAATCTGATAAGTATAAGCTAACCTGGAATATTGATATAAGAGATGGTCAGATAAAACTAATCAAAGATGTGGCATTAACAAATAGGATTAATAACGGTCTATGCAGATTTAGTTTTATCTTAATTGATATAGAAGGCAATGAAACACCGGTAAATAGATGGACTGATTCTAATGCCCAGTTTTATTTTGATTGGCATAACTATGAAACTAATATAAGAATAATTACCTCCAATGATTATGTCAGTGTTGAATGTCCTGTAGAAATAGTAGGTATTACAGAAAGATTATACGGTAATATTTCTTTTGATGATTTAAAATGGTCTTTATGTGAAGAATTAGCTGGCGTAACTATAGAAAATGGTTTTCTGAGAGTTGATAAAAATGTTCCAATAGGGACAAAGTTTAAAATAAAAGCAATCCTAGAAAAGGAAGCTATCTGCGCCGAAAAAGAAATCACTGTATCTGACGTATGTGAACCATTAATACATTATTATAGAACTGATGATTGTTATGAAGGAATTAACTATAAGTGGAATTTATGGGGTTATGATGACAATAATTATGGAGAAGAAAAAGAATTGACAATAAATACGGATTTCGGGAAGGCTGCTTATTGTAGTTATAACAAGTTTATCATCAAGAAAAAGCAATGGGGTGAAGACTGGTGTAACAATTGGGTTGAACAGTCACAAACTGAAAACAATAATAATCCTACAAACAATATCTATATGATTAGCGATGATAATAAGTGCTTTTGGTCTCTTAAAGAAGCACTTATTGCAGTAATGCCTAGAATTAAATATGCATATTTAGATGATGGAATAAGAATAAAAGCAGAATTAAGTCATAGACCTCTTATCGGAAACAGTTTTAGGTTATATATCAATAAAAAACAAGTAAATGATGTTGAGGTTATTGTGAAGAAAGATAAAAAACAACTGATTATTACTGATCTTCCTGATAATATTAAGGCAAATGACTTAGTTGAAATAAGAGCTGCACATATGTTTACCCCTTATATAGTAAAAATGAGAAATTATCTTGATAAGTTTTACTATAAAGGTGATGATATGGGAATACATTTTATCAATAATAAGATTTCCCTTAAAGTATGGGCGCCTACAGCATTTAAAGCGGAAGTACTTATTTATCATGAATGGGAATGTCCTAAAGACGAGCCAGCTAAAATTTATGAAATGATTTATGATTCCAAAACTGGTACCTATAGCTGTAGAATAAATAAATTTAGAAATGAAAATAAATTTTATCTATATAGATTTTACTTTTATGATATTTCTCCAATG
>CAKVNP010000503.1 GCA_934777095.1 uncultured Clostridium sp.
TGTAAATGAAATTACTAAAATAGCATTTGACAAGTTAGATATTATAAGGATTACAGGAATAGTCTATAAACCTAATATAGCTTCTCAAAGAGTATTGGAAAAAAATGATTTTGTTTTGGAAGGAATTAAGAAAAATGCAGTTTTCAAAAATGGCAATATATATGATATGTTTATATACGGAAAATATATATAAGTTAGTGTTATAATATAATGAAGGTTGAATATAGAAATTACTTGATAAATTTAATAAATAGTTGTACATAGTATTTTTTAGTATGGAGGGGGAAAATGACAATAAAAGAAGCATCAAAATTAACAGGAGTATCTATTGATAACTTGCGTTACTATGAAAGAATTGGTTTAATTCCACCAGTTCCAAGAACCAAGTCTGGAATTAGGGACTATGATGAAATATCAATAAGATGGATTGAATTTATAAAAAAATTTAAAAAGTCTGGAGCAAGTATAGAATGTATTAGAGAGTATGTTCGTCTTGCTCAAGTTGGAGAATCAACAAAAAGTGAAAGAAGGGATATACTTATAAATATAAAGAAAAATATTGAGGATAGAATAAAAGAGCTAAATGAATGTCTTGATATTACAAATTATAAAATAAATAATTACTATAATGTTTGTGATGTAGTTACAAAAGAATTGGTTGATGATTGGAAAAAAAGAGATGAGAATAATAATGATTAATGGCATGAAGTAATTTCATGCTTTTTTAATGGAAAAATATTTATATTATATATTGACCTTGAGTTAACTTAAGGGTTTAAAATTAAACTATGCAATAAAAAGACAAATAAGTACTAAAGAATACTAGGGGGATTATTATTTATGGAAAAAAGAAAATTAGGAAATCAAGGACTTGAAGTATCTACAATTGGACTTGGATGTATGGGAATGACTCAAAGTTATCCACCATTTCCTCAGAAAAAGGATATGATTAAGCTTATTCATGAAGCTATTGATTTAGGGGTGAATTTTTTTGATACAGCAGAAGGATATGGTCCATATGAAAATGAAAAACTTTTAGGAGAAGCAATAAAAGGGCATCGTGAAAATGTTGTTATTGCTACTAAATTTGGATTTGACTTTACAGGAAATAATGTGGGCAAAAGTGGAAAATTCATTAGCTTAGATAGTAGACCGAAAACAATAAAAAGAGCAGTTGATGGTATGCTTAAACGCTTAAATACAGACTATATTGATTTACTATATCAACATCGTGTTGATCCAAATGTTCCTATTGAAGAAGTTGCAGATACTGTTAAAGAATTAATAAAAGAAGGCAAAGTTTTATATTGGGGAATTTCTGAGCCAGGGGTAGAGACAGTTCGTCGTGCCCATAAAGTTTGTCCACTTTCTGCTGTTCAAAGCGAATATTCTATGTGGTATAGAAACTGTGAAGAAGAATTATTACCGACTTTAGAAAAGCTTACTATAGGCTTTGTTCCATTTAGCCCACTAGGCAAAGGTTTTTTAACAGGAAGTATTAATAAAGATACCAAGTTTGAAAGTAATGATTTTAGAAATACTATACCGCGTTTTAATGTAGAAAATTTAGATTCTAATATGGTATTGGCAGATATGGTAAAAGACTTTGCAGCAAAGAAAAATGTTACTCCAGCACAAATTGCATTAGCATGGATATTATATCAAAAGCCATGGATTGTTCCTATTCCTGGAACTAAGAAATTAGAACGTCTGAAAGAAAATATAGGAGCTTGTAATGTTATATTCACAAAGGAAGAGCTAAATGAATTGAATAATGAGATTTCAAAAATTAATATTGTGGGAGAGAGATATCCAGAAGATCAAGAAAAATTAACAGGAATATAAATTTACAATATTAATATATTGCAAAGTAAAAGAGTAGGAGCCATGCTCCTACTTTTCTAATTTGTATTAGTCAATAAATGTTACCACATCTTCAAGCGGTTTACGAGG
>CAKVNP010000504.1 GCA_934777095.1 uncultured Clostridium sp.
GCTGTATACATAAAAAATCCCACGAAAATCTTTTATTTTCGTGGGATTTTATTTGCTCAATCAACTCACCATTTCTTCTATAAAATATTTCATAAAACTTAAATCATTAGTAAGCTCTGGATGAAATGAAGTTGCTAGAATATTCCCTTCTCTTACTGCTACTATGTCATCATTCACTTTACATAATATCTCAACATCATTACCAATTTCCAATACATAAGGAGCCCTTATAAAAACAAGTTCAATTTCTTTATTTGAAACTTCTTTTATAACCCTTTTAGTTTTAAAGCTATCTATTTGAGTTCCAAATGCATTTCTTCTTACCTTTATATCCATAACTCCCAAATGAGTTGTTGGTTCATTTTCTATTTCTTTAGCAAGAAGTATCATACCTGCACAGGTTCCCCATACAGGTATACCATCTTGTATCTTTTCTCTAAGGAATTCCATAAGGCCAGTTATGCTCAATAATTTTCCAATAGTTGTACTCTCACCCCCTGGAAGTATTATTGCATCTATATTTTCAATATCTTCTTTTCTTTTAACTTCAATTCCTTTATGTCCAAGTGCTTCAATTTGGTTTAAATGTTCAATAACTCCTCCTTGAAGTGATAAAACTCCTATATTCATTTTACCATCCTCTTTCAGCATATTTATCAGCTACTTCTTTAGCATTTATTCCTGACATAGCTCCACCTAAATCTTCTGATACTTCTGCTAATTTTTGAGGATCATTATAATATGTTGTAGCAAGAACTATTGCTCTAGCTCTTTTTTCTGGATTATCAGATTTAAATATTCCTGATCCTACAAATACTCCATCACATCCAAGCTGCATCATAAGTGCTGCATCTGCCGGTGTAGCAATTCCTCCTGCTGCAAAATTAACTACAGGTAATTTACCATTATCCCATACATATTTAACAAGTTCATATGGAGCTCCATAATTTTTAGCTATTGTCATTAACTCTTCTTTACTTGCTTTTTGAATTTCTTTTATCTGGCTAGTCATTGTCCTCATATGAGTAACAGCATTAACTACATCGCCCGTTCCTGCTTCACCTTTTGTTCTAATCATTGAAGCTCCTTCACCAATTCTTCTTAATGCTTCTCCTATATTAGTTGCGCCACATACAAAAGGCACCTTAAAATCAGTCTTATTTATATGATACTTATCATCTGCTGGTGTAAGTACTTCACTTTCATCTATAAAGTCAATATTTAAAGCTTCTAATATTTGAGCTTCAACAAAATGGCCAATTCTTACTTTCGCCATTACTGGTATTGTTACAGCTTCTTGTATTTCCTTTATCATTTTAGGATCTGACATTCTAGCAACTCCGCCTTCTTTTCTTATGTCTGATGGAACTCTTTCAAGAGCCATTACTGCACATGCCCCAGCTTTTTCTGCAATAATTGCCTCCTCCTTATTAGTAACATCCATAATAACTCCACCCTTTAACATTTGAGCTAAATTTTTATTAATTGATTCTCTTTCCACTCTTGAAAACCCCCTTTAATTGTTATAAATACATAATATTACATTTTTTCCCACAAACCAAATGTATCCATACAATAATTTCCACATCATTCACCATCTTATTAAGTTCTGCTTGAGCATAATCTGATGCTTTCAATATACCTATCTCCTTTATAAACATATTAAAAGGACCTACATGCGTAAGTCCTAATTATATATACCTTAATTCATTGTTTTATCATGCCACTTATTAAAAAGTACCTAATAGTTGCTTTTACCCCCGAGCAACAAGTTAATATGATAATTTTAGATATTTTCTTTTAATATTATAGTAAATATTTTACTATAATATTAAATTGGTTTTATCTATCTATAACAGATACGAGCCTGTGAAAAAAACTCTGTAAATTACAAAATATAACAGTTTTCTATGGTAAAATAAATATATCATAGGAGGCT
>CAKVNP010000505.1 GCA_934777095.1 uncultured Clostridium sp.
GAACGGGATTTAGGCGGACCAATAATTAATTCTATAAATTCAGAGTTAATTACTGCTAATGTAAAAAGAGACAATGCATTATGGCAGAGGGAAAATTTGCGAATGATCTTACGAACAATGAAAAAAGAAGAGATAAAATATAAATTTGATGATACATCTAAAAAGATCCACTTATTTTGGAGGTAGAGGGAAGATCTAAGTTTGGGAAATGAATATATATTTACTAATGGAGAAATTAAGGTGAAAGTAAGATATGATAATGAATAACAGATAAAAATGATGTAAAATCAAGGTCTAAAGATAATGGGAGGAAATTTTAATTAAATTAAAATTAAAATTATATATAAAGTGTAGTAAAAATTCACGAATTATTATTGACAAAATGACGAGTTTTGTCGTATTCTGATATAAGTGCGAGTGACGCATAGATATAATTTGTACAAAGTAAACACGAGGTGAAGTATTAATGGGAATAAGACTAGAAAATCTAGTTGTTAAATTTGGAAATTTTAATGCAATTAATAATGTTACATTACAAATTCCAAAAGGAAAGCTAGTTTCATTATTAGGACCATCAGGATCAGGAAAATCAACAACATTATTTACTATATCAGGTATTCATAAGCCGCATAGTGGTAAGATATACTTTGGTGATAGGGATGTTACAGGTTTAGAGCCAGAAGAATTAGGAATAGGTTTAGTTTTCCAAAACTACGCACTATATCCACACATGACAGTTAGAGAAAATATAATGTTTCCATTAAAGAATTTAAAGTGGGACAAGCAGGAAGCTGCAAAGAGAGTTGAAGAAGTTGCCAAGGTAGTTAAAATTTACGATCAACTTGATAAGAAACCAGCTCAGCTTTCAGGTGGACAACAACAAAGAGTTGCAATAGCTAGAGCGTTAGCTAAAAAACCTGAAATATTATTGCTAGATGAACCTCTTTCAAATTTAGATACTAAATTAAGAGTTGAAACTAGACAAGAAATCAGAAGAATACAACAAGAAACTGGAGTTACAGCAATATTCGTTACACATGACCAAGAAGAAGCAATGTGTATATCAGATGAAATTGTATTAATGAAAGATGGAGCAATACAACAAATATCATCACCAAGCGATTTATATATGAATCCTTGTAATAAATTTGTTGCTTCATTCATAGGAAGTCCAGAAATGAATTTCATAAACTTAGATGTTAATAATGGTTCAGCTAAAGTTGATTCATTAACAGTTAACAATTTACCAGCAGGTAAAGATAAGTTAATAATGGGAGTAAGAGCAGAAGACTTCGAAACTGCTGAAGAAGGATTAAATACTACAGTAGTTACAGTTGAAATGTTAGGTAGAGAAAAATTATTAACTTTAGATCATAATGGAGCTACTTATAAAATGTTAGTTGATAAAGAGTTCCAAATTGAAGAAGGTAAAGAATTAATCGTTAGACCTAAGGCCGGAAAGAGCTATGTGTTTGATGCTGAAAGTGAGGAGTTCATAGTAAAATGCTAAAAAAGGGACGTAAGGGATACTTATATTTATTACCCGCTTTAATATTACTAGGTATATTTGTATTTTATCCAATAATCTACACTATTATATTTAGTTTTGATGAGACAAAAGCAGCAGGATTTAAATTTGGATTTGGTACATACCAATACTTATTCAGCGATAAAAGATTTATACAATCTTTATTAAATACAGTAATTTATGCCGTGATAGTACCGTTTTTATCAGTTACTATTTCATTAATAGTTGCTAATGCATTAGCAAATATTAAAAATGAAAAGGTTAGAGGATTCTTCCAAAGTGTTTACTTCTTGCCATATGTTACATCAGTAGTAGCAATAGGATTAGTATGGTCATGGTTATTCAATAGTGAATATGGAATTATTAACTTTTTACTTGGAATATTAGGAATTGACAAAATCAAT
>CAKVNP010000506.1 GCA_934777095.1 uncultured Clostridium sp.
ATATTTAACAAATCCCAACATTCAATAGGATATAACTGTACTGGAGTTGCAGTTGCTAGTAACATACTTTTTGTATTCATTGATATTTGTAGTAAAAATTTCATTAAATTATTAGGTATTGCTTTATCATTTTCTTTACCATCACCTAAGTTTTTTCTTCTTGCCCTATGAGCCTCATCGGTTATTACACATTCATATTCAGTAGACAGCAAATACTGAACGCATTCAGAATTTGCTGTTATTAATCCTTGTGATATTATACCTACTCTTCTTGGACATTTTTTAATAGACTTTGCTCCTTCTGAAGGATATGATAGTCCATTTTCATCTACCCATTCTCGTCCATTCCAAACGGCAGATGGCATATCGAGTAAGGTATTCATCTCTTCTTGCCATTGCCACATAAGCGTTTTAGGAACTATGATTAAAATTGGTTTCTCTCCATACAAAGCCATTAACTGTGCTGCAAAAGCTAATTGAATAGTTTTTCCTAGTCCAACCATATCAGCTAATATATACCTTGCTCCATATTCTTTTTTATGATCCCTAAATGCTAAATCAACAAAATATTTTTGATGCTCCCATAGTCCACATTCTTTTCTATATACAGGAGATTCTACAATAACAGATGCTGGATTAGGGTCTTCATTCCACTCCCCAACACTTTCAATCTTATGTCTCTTTGATATTCTCTCTATATCTTCAATAATAAAATCAGATAACGGTATTGCATATGGACTATACCACAGACTATCAAACTCTTCCTGAACCCACTGAATAGTTTCTTTTGAATCTTCTTCCCAAATCAATTCATAATTTAGCTTCCAAGCAGATAGCGTTTCATTAACACTTCCTAAAAAAGCTGTTTTGCTACCATCTTTTATTGTAATAACTCCTGCTTTACCATGTATTAAACCAAAAATTTCATTTGGTAAAACTCTAACTTGTAGCTTATTAGTTTCTAATAAATTATATAAACGTTCTAATCTTTTTGTTGATGCAAATTGAATTTCTTCTGGCTTAAACTCACACCATTCTTTTCTTAATGAATTTTTAGCCAATGTTGCAGTAGCTACATCTTCAACATTTAAATCAGAATTACAAACTACCCTAACTATACCTTCCATGTTTTCTATTTGCTCATAAGATAATTCTAAAATAGAAGAGCTAAAATACCCAGCAATTCTATCATAGGCTTTAGCTCCTTTTAGTTTATCGTTTAGGAAGGCTTCATTTAATTTTTCTCTTCTTGAAGAATATCTTCTTAACAAAGCCCCTCACTTCCCTACATTTTATATTGAATCATTTTCTACTAAGTTCTTTAATATAAATGCTTCATGAGCACATTCTTTCCAATGCTCCATACTGTCTATTACCTCAACTTTAGATAAGTAATTTAATATTTCAACTAACATATTTCTATTATTCCAATAATCATTTACTTCGGTTTTCAGCCAATTAAGACCTTTGTTTATATCTTCTTCTTTTAATGCTATATAAATAGAAGCTAACACATGTCTTAATAAAGATTGTCCAAATACTGAATTATCATTAATATTCCTCATTGAAAATTCCTTAGGAGTTTTTACACGAGCAGAATTAGCCTTAGTAGAACCAAGCATCCAATTATATTCATTAACACCAAATCCCTTTGCTAATTCTTGATAACCAGATAGCTTACACATATTATTCATCTCAAACTCTAAACCCTTAAGATAGAATCTCTCTACAGGCTTAAGTTCTTTCCACAAATAATTGTCAAAATCTATAGGAATTAAATAGTCATATGCTATTTTCTTTGCTTCATTAATTATTTTTTGTATAGGTGTCTCCTCTTTATCACTTCTATTTTTAGATAATTCATATTTTACATCTATATCTTCAATAGATTTATAAGAAGTCAACACCTTCAGAGATGCAGCATAAGC
>CAKVNP010000507.1 GCA_934777095.1 uncultured Clostridium sp.
ATCAAGTGGTGATTCGGCAATGTGAACCGGCATATTAGTCTCATGGTTAATAAGTTGGTCTAATCCCTTTAATAAAGCTCCTCCACCAGCTAGCATGATTCCTTTTTCAATTATATCTGCTGCAAGTTCTGGTGGTGTCTTTTCTAATGTAGTTTTAATTGATTCTATAATAGCATATACAGGTTCTTTTAAAGCTTCTCTTACTTGTTCTTCTGTAATAGTAACTACTTTTGGAAGCCCTGTAATCATATCTCTTCCCTTGATTTCCATTGAAGCATTTTCATCATCAATTTTGTAAGCTGAACCTAATTCCATTTTGATTTGTTCTGCTGTTCTTTCACCAATCATTAAGTTAAATTCTTTCTTTATGAAAGCAATAATTGCTTGGTCTAGTTCATCACCAGCTACTCTTAATGATTTGCTTGTAACTATTCCACCTAATGAAATTATGGCAACTTCTGTAGTTCCTCCACCGATATCAACAATCATGCTTCCTGTTGGTTCACCTACTGGTAATCCTGCTCCTATAGCTGCTGCCATAGGTTCTTCCATTAATACAACATCTCTTGCTCCTGCAAATTTTGCTGCTTCTTCTATTGCTCTTCTTTCAACTTCAGTTACACCTGATGGGTAACACACAATAATTCTTGGACTAGTAAATGCACTTTTGCTTGCAACTTTATCAATAAGCTTTTTAAGCATTGTTTGAGCTACGTCAAAGTCAGCTATTACTCCATCCTTTAATGGTCTTATTGCTACTATATTACCAGGAGTTCTTCCTATCATTAATTTTGCTTCTGCACCTACTGCTAAAGGCTTCTTTGTGTTACTATTAATTGCTACTACTGATGGTTCACTAAGGACAATCCCTTTACCTTTAACGAATACTAATGTATTTGCTGTCCCTAAATCAATCCCCATATCTCTATTACTACTGAAAAATCCCATTTGAATTCCCCTTTCACTTAAATAATTCCTTTTTCTTTTAAACTAACATATTTGCTTTTACCGACTATTATATGATCTAATAGCTTTATTCCCATTATTTCTCCGCATTCTTTAATCCTTATTGATATATTTATATCTTCCCTACTAGGGGTAGGATCTCCCGAAGGATGGTTATGGGCAATAATTATATTGGCACATCCAACTTTAACAGCTTCTCTAAAAATCTCCCTTGGATGAACAACAGATGAATTTAAGCCGCCCTTAAAAACATTTTTAATACTTATTATATTATTTTTTGTTCCCAATAATATCAGCTTTAATACCTCTTGATCTTCAAATTCCATTTCATTTATCAAAAACTGTGCTACATCCTTAGGTGATGATACTTTAAAATCATTTGCCTGTGATTTTAAAGTCTTAAATCTCTTAAATAGTTCACTGATAGCTATAATTTGACAAGCTTTTACATTTTTAATTCCTTTTATTTTTTTTGTGTCTTCCAGATTAGCAGTCAATATACCGTCTAATCCATTTAACTCTGATAAAAGTCTAGTACTTAACGCAATGATATTTTCTCCCTTGGTTCCTGTCCTTAGTAATATAGCAATTAGTTCTGCATTACTTAAGCTTTCAGCTCCAAGCTTAATCATTTTTTCCATTGGTCTTTCATTTTGGGGTAAATCATTTATTTTTATACTGTTATTCATAACAGCTCTCCTTAAAATAATTTTATCCCCATCCCCCAATAATTATTTTACACTTTTTATCATTTTGTTTAATATGTTTAATGGTAGACCTACTACATTATAGTAGCAGCCATTAATACCTTCAACAAATACACCGCCTAAGCCTTGTATTCCATAAGCGCCTGCTTTATCTAATGGTTCTTTCGTTTCTATGTATTTTAATATTTCTTCATCTGACAAATTACTAAACTTAACTTCTGTAAAAAGACTCTGTTTATTTA
>CAKVNP010000508.1 GCA_934777095.1 uncultured Clostridium sp.
AATGAAGGAGATAAAGTTGGTGTAATAGGTCCAAATGGTGAAGGTAAATCAACTCTTTTTAAAATATTAACAAAAGAACTTTCGCAAGATTCTGGTGAAGTATTTATCGATAAAAATAAGAATTTAGGCTATTTATCTCAAAATCTTTCCCTAGATTCAAATAAAAATGTATATGAAGAAACTCTTTCTGTATTCAGCGAACTTATAGATATTGAAAATAGATTAGCCTCTCTAGAAATTAAAATGGCAGAACCATATGACAGCTCTAATGCGGCTTATCACGAAAAGTTAATTAAAGACTATACAACATTACAAGATATATATTCACATAAAGGTGGTTATACATATAAAGGTGAAATTTCAAGAGTATTACGTGGTTTAGGGTTCACTGATGACTATTTCTATAAAGATATCCAGACCTTAAGCGGAGGTCAAAAGACAAGAGTTGCATTATGCAAGCTTTTATTACGTAAACCTGACATACTTTTATTAGATGAACCTACCAACCATCTAGATTTAGAAGCTATTGCCTGGCTGGAAGATTATCTTAAAGGATATAAAGGAACTGTCTTAGTAATATCTCATGATAGATTCTTCCTTGATTCTGTAACAACACATACATTTGAAGTAATTAATGGTAACGTTGAAACTTATAACGTTCCATATACAAAGTATATAGCTCAAAGAAAAAAGAAATATGAAGCTATGCAAAAAGCATATGACCTGCAGCAGGCTGAAATTAAAAGGCAAGAAGCAATAATTGAAAAATTCCGTTCATTTAATCGAGAAAAAAGTATCAGAGCAGCTGAAAGCCGTGAAAAAGCTTTAGATAAAATGGAGCGAATTGATGCTCCTCCTTCTGATAAAGAAAAATCTAAAATTAAATTTGAAGCACAGATAAAAAGCGGTTATGATGTACTTCATATTGAAAACATGAAAAAATCTTATGGGGATAAAATATTATTTGACAATCTTTCACTTGATTTAAAACGTGGAGAAAAAGTTGCTTTAATAGGTGAAAATGGTAGAGGAAAAACTACTTTATTTAAAATAATCATGGATAAAATTGAATGTGATAAAGGCGTTAAAGTATTAGGTACAAATGTTAATGTTGGTTATTATGATCAAGAACAATCAACATTAAATTTAGATAAAACTATTATAGACGAAGTCTGGGATGAATTCCCTAACATGACTACTTCCAAGCTTAGAAGCGTTCTTGCTTCCTTCTTATTTACAGGTGATGATGTATTTAAGGTGATAAATACATTAAGTGGTGGAGAAAAATGCAGGATTAATTTATTAAAGCTGATGCTTTCAAAGTCTAATCTACTTTTATTAGATGAACCTACTAACCATTTAGATATTTTATCTAGAGAAGCTTTAGAAGATGCAATCTTAGAATATGACGGAACATTGCTTGTTATTTCCCATGATAGATATTTCTTAAATAAAGTAATTAATCGTATTTTAGAACTAAAAGAAGATGGTGTAGTAGAGTACCTAGGAAATTATAGCTACTTCCAAGAAAAGAAAGAAAATCCTAATAGATATCATCAATACGAAGAAATTGCTAACGGCAAAACTAAAACTCAGATTAAAGATGAGCGTAAAAAGAAAAAAGAAGCTGAAAAAGAAGCTAAAGCTCTTCAACTTAAAATTAAAAATATTGAAAAAACAATCACTGAAAAAGAAGATTCTTTAGAAAAATTACAAGAGCAGCTTTGCTTAGAAGAAATATATTCAAACCCAATAGAAAGCAATAGAGTTAATAAGGAAATTAAGGCTATTGAGGAAGAAATTTCATCGCTCTATTCAGAATGGGAAGACTTAGCTGAGTAAATTCAAAGTTTAATTAATAATTTTTAGAAAAACACTTGAAAATCTTATTTAATAATTATAATAT
>CAKVNP010000509.1 GCA_934777095.1 uncultured Clostridium sp.
TTTTAAATCAAATTTTTCTGCTTCTACTAATCCCATATTAATATTTCCTATACTTCTATCAGAAACTTTAATTGTATCAGTAACTGCATAATATTTTTCTAATTCTCCACGTGATATTTTTTTAGCTATAACTTTTGAACTTCTATTGCTTGGTACACCTTCTTTTTGATAATTAGTTAATGTATATTTTGATGAATCATATTCAAAAACGACTAAATATTCTCCTTTAGATACATTAGATAATGTATACTCACCATTACTATTTGTTAATGCCTGAATAATATTACCTGATTTATCTGTTGCATAATCATTTGTTGTTAAATTAAGTAACATTGCTTTAATTCCTTGAAGTGTAGTTTCATTGTCACCCATTTCGCCATCTCTATTTTTATCTACCCAAACTTTTCCACTTATTTCATATTTACTGTCTTCACTGTTTCCATTATTATTTCCATTATTGTTTCCAGAATTATTCTTATTTTCAAATTCTATTGTATGAGACACTTCATTAGTTTCAAATTCAGTTCCATTAACAGAAACCATTGTAGCTTTATTTGTTATTTTCCTATTTTCATCATATTCAGCATAATTTACAACTGTTTTTATTACTACAGTAGTTGTTTCTCCTGGTTTTGAATTTATAACTGCAAATACTTTATTTGTGTCTGTTGTATCTTCTTGTTTATATTCTTCATTATTTACCAAAATTCCTAATACATTTAATTCATTTGGTATATTGTCTTTAATACTTATCGGATAAGTTTTCTCAACATATGCATCTGGATCATTATTATTAATAATTTCTACTTTGTAATCTATTTCATCTCCAGGTTTTACATATTCATTTTCTTTATTTGCACTCATTTTTATCTCAAAATTATTTGTACAAAAGACAGTTAATTCTTCCGTTTTCCCAATTCTAAATGTTTCATCGCCTTGCTTGATATCTGCAGATATTGATAAAACTTCGCTTTCCTTTACATTTTCTAATTTGACTTCTAGTATTATTCCAATTTTGCTTTTTGCAGGTAAATCTGGTAAATTGATTGCTTTATCATTAGAGAATAGTTTACCAGCAAATCCAGTAGTATCATCTATTAATCCTTGAGATGTGATTTTAGCATAATCTGGTAAATTCCAATTTAATGTTAAATTTTTCTGTTCTTCATCTGTTTTATTTTCTATATATAATTTGTATTGAATTACATCTCCTTCGCTAAATGATTTTATATCTGATATACATTTTATTTCTCCCACTATGCTTGCTGGAATTGCCTTATTACTACATTCCTCAGTTTTTATTGTTAGACCATTGTATTCTATTTGTGCTTTTGCAATAATATTTGTCTCTGAAGAAATATCGTCATTTATTCTAACAGTAAATGAAACAACTTTACTTTCTCCTGCATTTATTGCTTCAATTGTTTTCTCATTACTTTCGTTGTTTTTTATTTTAGTATTTTCAGGGACACTCATTATAGCCTTAACATTTTTAGCTGTCTCAGTTCCAACATTTTCTAATGTTATTTCATAATTAATTTCTTCTCCTGCCTTTAAAACATCGCCATTATTTACAGCTTGGTCATTAACATTTGCAGAAATTTTTGCTTCTATAACTGGTCCTCTTCCAGAATTTATATTTATAGTTGTAGCTTTTGCACTACCTAATTCTTGTGTATCTTCTTTAGTGTATAAAATATTATATCCATGGAAAGCCTGTTGATTATATTTTAGTTTTCCTGGTATTTCTTCTTCATATTTTAATGTTATAATATCATCTTTATTTAATTCATTAATTGTTACTAAATATTTTCTTGGATTTTTTATGCTTGATAAATCATTTGTCCATTGATTATTTTTATCACTTAAATCATTACTTGGGTTTGAGTTTTCAGTATAATAT
>CAKVNP010000510.1 GCA_934777095.1 uncultured Clostridium sp.
TTTAACTGCTTATGAAAATTTAGATATTTTAAGACGCATATTAAAGCTAGATAAAAATGAAATTATTGAAAAGCTGAAGTTAGTTAATTTATATGAAGCAAAAGATAAAAAAGTTAAAGAATTTTCGCTAGGGATGAAGCAGAGATTAGGCATTGCACAAGCACTTATGGGAAATCCTAAATTACTTATCTTAGATGAGCCAACTAATGGCTTAGATCCAGCAGGCATAATTGAAATTAGAAATTTAATTAAAAAATTAGCTAAAGAAAAAAAGATGACAATAATTATCTCAAGTCATATCTTAAGTGAAATTGAACTTATAGTTACTCAGGTAGGAGTAATTAATAAAGGAAAATTATTGTATCAAGGGTCTTTAAATGAATTAAAAAGACATGGCGTAAATGAAGTTATGGTAGGCATTGATGAAGAAGATAAAGAGGATGCGTATAGAGTTTTAGCTTCTATAGGATATAGAGTTAACGAAGAAAAGGGAAAATACAAAGTAACAGCCAGCAGAATTGAAGCAAGTGAAGTTTGTAGAGAACTTGTATTGGCAGGTATTAAGGTGAATTATTTATCACAAGAGCAAGCTTCTTTAGAAGAGATTTTCTTAGGATTAACAATGGAGGGGCAGGTATGTTAGGTTTAATAAAAAATGAATTTTATAAGCAAAAAGGTAATTGGATAATTTTACTCATCTTGGCCATCCCAATAGGAGTATCATTCCTTTTAGGAATTGACTTATTAATAAGATATAGGGATTATTTATTACCGCTTTATTCTCAAGAAGGATTAACTTCTTGGCAGATACTAATTAATGAACAGAGAATTCTATTTTTTAATGATTTAATGCCATTATTTGCAGCATTAATTTTAACAGTATTTTTTGAATGTGAATATAAGGGCAATTCATGGAATTTTCTTTTAACAAAGCCAATAAAAAGAGAGTATATTATTTTTTCAAAATATATATCAGCGTTAATTGTTTTTATTATTATGTTAGCAATAAATATTTTAGCATTAGTTGTAGTTGGGAAAATATTTAAGTTTTCTGAGCCAATACCATGGAAGTTTTTCTTAATAATGGCTGGTATTCAATTGCTAGCAGGAATAGTTATTATGACAATACATTTGTTTATCAGTTTAAAAAATAAAAATTTAATGATATCTATAGGAATAGCAGGAGTACTTAGTATAATATCATCCAATTTATATTACAATGGAGCAGCTATCAGCAAAGTAAATTTATATGGCTTATCATTTTTCTCAATCACTCAAAGTAAGACAGAGATAATTACAGTACTTGTATCTGCAGTATTAATTTACTCAATAGGTAATATTGCTATCACAAAATATTTTAATAATAAGAAAATTTATTAAGGGGTAAAAAGATGGAATTAGTAAAAGTTGAATTTGATAAAGTAAATAAAAAATCATTATTATCTATAGCGGCTTTAAGTGGCGTTCCTGCAGTAATAATAGCTATAAAAATAATTAATAATTTAGGTTTAGGTAAGGGAGAAGATACAGCTTTAGAGATTTTAGCTTTTTCTTCATCATTATATTTAGGAATGATTCTGCCTGCGTTAATGACTTATATAGCTGTAATAGTGACAAAAGTAGAAAATGAAAATAGTGGCTGGAAGCAGCTGATGCTGCTGCCAATAAAGAAAACAGATATATATTTAACTAAATATAAAGTGATTATTTTAACTTTATTATTATCAATAGTAGGATTTGTTATAGCAGATACCATAGGAACAATTTTAATAACTGGTGATATCAGAATTAATTTAGAACTGATTATGTTTGGTTTGATTATTTTTATAACTGCTTTACCAATGATAGTTTTATTATTTATTATCGGTAGAAATTTTGTAAGTATCATAC
>CAKVNP010000511.1 GCA_934777095.1 uncultured Clostridium sp.
GTGCTGAAGTTGCACTTGAAAATGGCATAACTACAGTTGTAGGTGGAGGTACAGGACCAGTTGATGGTACTAATGCTGTTACTTCAACACCAGGTCCATGGAATATTAAAAAAATGCTTCAATCAGCAGAAGGATGGAATGTAAATGTTGGAATACTAGGAAAAGGAAGTGGAGCTAACATAGAAGTGAATGCTCAACAGATTGAGGCAGGAGCTATTGGTTTAAAAGTACATGAAGACTGGGGAGCAACAAGATCAGCAATAGATTATTCATTACAGACAGCTGAAAAATATGATACTCAAGTGGCTCTTCATAGTGATACTTTAAATGAAGGTGGTTTCGTAGAACATACTATTCAAGCAATTGCAGGAAGAGTAATTCATACTTACCATACTGAAGGAGCTGGTGGAGGACACGCACCAGATTTAATGAAAGTAGCATCACAAATAAATGTATTACCTGCATCAACTAATCCAACAAAACCATTTACAGTTAATACAATAGCAGAGCATTTAGACATGTTAATGGTATGCCATCACTTAGATGCAAAAGTACCAGAAGATATAGCATTTGCTGATTCAAGAATTAGGCATCAGACAATAGCTGCAGAAGATATATTCCAAGATATGGGTATATTTAGTATTATGAGTTCAGATACATTAGCAATGGGAAGAATTGGTGAAGTTGTAACAAGAACTTGGCAGACAGCTTCAAAAATGAAGAAGCAAAGAGGAACTTTCCCTAATGATAGTGAATATAGCGATAATAACAGAGTTAGAAGATATGTTGCAAAATATACAATTAATCCTGCAATAGCACAAGGAATGAGCGAATATATAGGCTCAATAGAAGTTGGTAAAATTGCAGATTTAGTTCTTTGGGAACCACCATATTTTGGAGTAAAACCTCATTTAATTCTAAAAGGTGGAATGGTAATTAGAGGTATTATTGGCGATGCAAATGCATCAATTCCAACATGCCAGCCAGTTATTTATAGAGACTGTTACGCTGCATTTGGTAAGGCGAAGAAAGCTACCTGCATAACTTTTGTTTCTAAATATGCTTATGAACATGGAATTAAAGAGGAATTAGGCTTAGAAAAAATTGTTCTACCAGTGGAAGGAATAAGAAACTTAACTAAGAAAGATATGAAGTTAAATGATGCAACTCCTGAAATCAGGGTAGACCCACAAACTTATGATGTAACAGTTGATGGAGAATTAGTTACTTGTGAACCAGCCAAAGAATTACCATTAGCTCAAAGATATTTCTTATTCTAAATTAAAAGGGATTTAATTACTATAATTGAAGATTAGTTGGGAGGTAGTAGTCAATGATTTTTAGTAAAGTACTTGGAAATATAAATGATTTAGATTCTTTAGATGGATGTCATGTTGAAACTATCTATATTGATAGTGCAGATACATTAAAAAGAATTTTAAGAGTAACTTCAGATCATAACCACGAATATGGAATATCTTTAGATAGTAATGAAAGATTAAAAGATGGAGACATTATTTTTAATGAGGATAAAAAACTTATTGTAATTCGTGTTAATGGTGAAGATGTTCTAGTTATTAAGCCAACAACTATTACAGAAATGGGGATAATAGCTCATGCTTTAGGAAATAGACATTTACAAGCTCAATTTGAAGATGACAAAATGATAATTCCATATGATAAATTAGTTGAAGAGGAATTAAAAAGAGATAATTACAACTATTCAAGAGAAAACATGAAACTAAAGAAAGGATTTAGACATGTTGAATTCGCACATACCCATTGATAATAATAGTAAACTTTTGGATATATTGAAGGTTATTCAAGTGTGTGACTCTAATTTCCCAATTGGATCTTTTAATCATTCTTATGGGATGGAAAGTTACTT
>CAKVNP010000512.1 GCA_934777095.1 uncultured Clostridium sp.
TTATTTGCCTTAGATTCAATTCCAGCAATATTTTCTATTACTACAAACTTATTTATAGCATATTCTTCAAATATTTTTGCTATTATAGGACTTAGAAGTCTTTATTTTCTTTTGTCCAAATTAAATACTATGTTTAAGGGATTGAAATATGGGGTCGGGCTGGTATTAATGTTTACTGGTATAAAGTTATTGCTGTTATACTTTAATATTGTAATATCAATGGTAGTATCATTACTAATAATTATGATAATACTTTTATTTTCTATATTATTTTCGCTTATTTTTGAGTAGCTATTGCGTTAATAACTCTGTTGGTATATATTAAGAATAATAAAAAATATTATAACGAGGTGATGAAATGTCAAAAATCGCTGCATTTTTTGATATCGATGGAACAATTTACAGAGAAGGCTTAATAACTGAGGTTTTTAAAAAGATTATAAAGTACGAATTAGTAAACCAAGATAAGTGGCATAATGAAGTAAAACCTGCTTTTTTAAACTGGGATAAAAGACAAGGGGATTATGATACCTATCTTTTAAAAATGGTTGATGTATATAAAGAAGCAATAGATGGTCTTGATGAAGAACATATTAAGCATATTGCAAAGAAAGTTATCGAACAAAAAGGTGATAGAGTATATACTTTTACTAGAGAAAGAATTAAATGGCATAAAGAACAAGGCCACATAGTAATTGCAATTTCTGGTTCTCCTTATGAACTTGTACAAGAAATGTCTGCTAAATATCATATGGATGATTTTAGAGGGACAATCTATAAGTTAGATGGAGATAGAAAATATAGTGGTGAAATAATCCCTATGTGGGATTCAGAAAGTAAACAAAAAGCTATTTTTGACCTTGTGGAAAAGTATGATTTAGATTTAAGTTCATCATATGCGTATGGAGATACTTCTGGAGACTATACAATGTTTAAATTAGTAGGAAATCCATATGCCATAAATCCGACTAAAGAACTTATTGGAAAGATACAAAGTGATAAAGATATTATGGAAAAAATTAAAGTAATTGTTGAAAGAAAAGACGTTACATATAATTTAAACATAAAAGAATTAGAAATTTTATAATATAGGTTGATAAAGTTTGCAAATTGAGAAGATTATTTCAATTTGCGAACTTTTTTTTTCTTAAAGAATAGAATAATATGATAAATACTCTATTAAAGGAGTGTTGATTGGTTTGAACTTGACCGATTTACTTATATATCTAGATGAAGACCTTACTAAGAATTTAAATTCATTAGTTATAAGCGGTTATATTGAAAAAAGGACATCAAGATGGATTGAAGATAGAGCCATTGCTGCAAACATGTACTACGAAGATAGAATGCAGCAATATGAAGAAGATAGGTGTGGAAAAGATGAGAGGGACGGATATAAAGGTAAAAATTGCAGTAGTGCAGATACTACTACTAATTGGAATGAACAAAGGCAGGGCCTAGATGGAAAAAGACTACTAAGACGTGAAGAGGAACTTACTAGAATATATACTACTTTCGAACTGCACCAACAATTAATTTCTGGTTTAAGTTCATCAAGTTTATTAAAAAGTGTTTCAGGTGATTGGAGCCAGAATGAAGATATTAGAGCAGGTGATTACATTGAAATTAGTGGAACTATAAGCTCTGAATCTGTAAACTCTTACTTAGATGTTTTTACAGATATGGTTAATGGTATAGGAATAGAAAACGTAAAGAAATACTGTAAATGCAGGACTGATACATTAGATAATTTTGATATGGTAATGAACCAAGTAACTCATCTACAAAACCTATTGGCAACTAACAATACTCAGGATCTGATAATTACGACAGAATGTAATGATATTGTAGTTATCGTTAATAATTCTAATTTTTTAGCTTCTTA
>CAKVNP010000513.1 GCA_934777095.1 uncultured Clostridium sp.
GTATATTAGAGAAAAAATAAAGTCACTTATGTCAATAAGTCTAATATGGCTTTAATTTTTCATCATATACTTTCAAACCATACATAGCGCCTGAAAATAAAGCTCTTGGTAGGAATTTTATATTTTTCATATCGTTTTTTACAATATATTTATAAAATTCCATTAATGTTTCCTTCCTTGTAATAGTATAATCAATATCAAATATAGCTAATTTTTCCATTTATATTCCTCCTAATAAATATTAGTATGTTACATCTTTTTACATATTATACTAATGTCATCTATTATTATATATGTATTTGATCTAGAAAATAAATAAGCTATGCTGAATTATTTTACTCAGCATAGCTTTTTCATTATTTTATTAACTCATTAATAAAACATTCTATTCTATTTAATCCTTCAATAATATTATCCATTGATGTAGCATAAGATAACCTTATATAATTCTCCAATCCAAAAGCTGCACCTGGAATTACAGCAACTTTCTTTTCTTCTAGCAATTCTTTAGCAAATTCTACAGAATTATTAATGACATTTTCATTGTAGCTTTTACCTATACACTGTTCTATATTTACCATTATATAAAATGCACCATTTGGCCTGATATAAGATATATTTTCTATCTTATCTAACTTTTCAATCATCTGATTTCTTCTTTCTTCAAATGCCTTTTTCATTTTATGAATATCATCCTGTGGTCCATTTAATGCTTCTATAGATGCATATTGGGCAATTGAACACACATTTGAAGTCATATGGCTTTGTATACTAGTTATAATCCTTGCTACTTTTTTAGATGAAGCTGTATAGCCAACTCTCCAGCCCGTCATTGCATAAGTTTTTGACATGCCATTTATTACAATAGTCCTTTCATAAGCATCTTGCGAAAGACTTGCTATACTAATATGCTCTTCATTCCCATAAATTAATTTTTCATATATTTCATCAGAAATAATTATTAAATTATGTCTTTTTGCAAAATCAGCTATTTTCTGTAATTCTTCTTTACTATAAATCTGCCCTGTAGGGTTATTAGGAGAATTAATCAATATAGCTTTTGTCTTATCTGTAACTACTGATTCTAATACCTCAGCATCGTATTTATAGCCATTTTCTTTTTTCCCATCTACTATTACTGGGATTCCATCTGCTAATTTAATTAATTCCACATAGCTTACCCATGATGGATTTGATAATATAACCTCATCCCCTGGATTTAAAATTGCTGTAAAAACATTAGCAAGACATTGTTTAGCTCCTGTTGATACTACAATTTGTGATGGTTCGTAATTAAGCCCATTATCCTTTTTTAATTTATTGCATATTGCATTTCTTAATTCCAAAATTCCTGCTGTTTCAGTATATTTTGTATTTCCATCATTCATTGCTTTTACAGCTGCATTAATTATATTGTCAGGAGTATTAAAATCAGGTTCACCTGCTCCAAAACTTATTACATCTACTCCTTGTTTTTTTAGTTGCTTTGCCTTTGCTGTAATTTCTAAAGTAACTGATGGTTGTATACCCATTGCTTTTTTTGATAAATTCATACCCTTTTACCCCCATTTTATCTCATCTTATTTTTATCCATAACTATCTTTTCCATCATTTTTTTATTGATTCCATAGTTTCCTATATTAGTCTCTTTATAAGTCTGCCATCCATGAAAATCACTGCCGCCAGTTACACACAGTTTATATTTTTTAGCAAAGTTAAAAAATTCATTACTACTATTTTGCGAATGACTTGGATGATATACTTCAAGTCCTTTTAAGCCAAAGCATTTTAATTCCTTTAATATATTTCCAACTTCTCTTTGCTTGTATATCTGCCCTGGATGTGCAAGCACAGCTATACCT
>CAKVNP010000514.1 GCA_934777095.1 uncultured Clostridium sp.
CAATTAACTACTGTAGGTAAAAGAGCTACTCTATATATGCAGGATCTTGTAATGGACTTAGAAAATATAGATTTCGTAATTTCTAATTTAAAGCTAAGAGGTGTTAAGGGAACAACAGGAACTCAAGCAAGCTTTATGGCTTTATTTAATGGAGATCATGAAAAAGTTAAGGCTTTAGATAAAATTGTTGCTGAAAAAATGGGCTTTGAGAAGAGTTTTGGTGTAACAGGACAGACATATCCAAGAAAATTGGATTCAATAGTATTAAATACATTATCTGAAATTGCACAAAGTGCATATAAGTTCAGTAATGACTTAAGACTTTTACAAAACTTAAAAGAAGTTGAAGAACCATTTGAAAAACATCAAATAGGATCATCAGCAATGGCATATAAGAGAAATCCTATGAGAAGTGAAAGAATGGGAGCACTAGCTAGATATGTTATCGTAGATGCATTAAATCCTGCAATAACAGCTTCTACTCAATGGTTTGAAAGAACACTTGATGATTCTGCTAATAAGAGAATATCAGTTGCAGAAGGATTCCTAGCGTTAGATGGTGTATTAAATCTTTATATTAATATAGCAGAAAATATGGTTGTATATGATAAGGTAATAGCTGCTCATGTTAATAATGAACTTCCATTCATGGCAACTGAAAATATTATTATGGCTTCAGTTAAAAAAGGTGGAGATAGACAAGAGCTTCATGAAAGAGTAAGAATTCATTCTATGGCAGCAGCTCAAAGAGTAAAAGGTGAAGGATTAGATAATGATTTAATCCAAAGAATTAAGAATGATCCTACATTTAATCTTTCAAGTGAAGAAATAGACCAAATAATTAATCCTAGAGACTTTGTAGGAAGAGCTCCAGAACAAGTGGTTGAATTTATCGATGAATATGTAAAACCTGTTTTAGAAGCAAATAAAGAATATCTTAATATGAAAAGTGAAATTAATGTTTAGAATAAACTGATTTAATCGCTTATTAATTGTTATTGATTTATTGATAATAATTAATGAGCGTTTTTTTTTTTTATCTTGTTGGAATAAAAAGGGAATAAGTGTTAAGATATTCTTAAGTAAGTGGGATACACTTAGTAAATCTTATTTAAAAATAGTAATAATAATCTTCATTAATCACTTGTTTAATAAGGAGAGATATGTATGGAAAAAACAAAAAATAATACTTGGGAGTTTTTATGGTATGCATTATATACTTTTGCAGGCTTAGGGGTAGAAATAGCATTAATAGGACTGGTAGATCCCCTAATTTTTAAAGGATTTAATCCAAATAAGTATACTAATACACAACTAGTAATACATTGGATCCTTACCTGTATTGCATGGGGCTTTGTATCATATTTAATTATCACTAGAGCAAAGAAAAAGCTTGGGTTCCAGATAATAAATAATAACAAAGTAGAAAAAAGGCAAATTGTAATAGCTCTTGTTATTGTTTGCATTGCCATAGGCATGAATGCTTTAGATTGGGGTACTTTAAAGATTATTGGTGAAGCACAGAAGAAAGTACCAGTAATATTCTTCTTTCAATATGTATATTACTTTTTTGAAGTAGTTCTGATCTGCTTAATAATTTCTCTTGGACAAAAGTTCTTTGAGTCATTACTACAAAAAGATAGCAAAGTTATACCATGGGGAGGGCTGCTTCTTTCAGTGACCTGGGGAGCTATTCACTTTTTAACTAAGGGAAGTCTTGTAGAAGGACTTGGAACTATGTTATTTGGTATTTTAGCAGGATTTATCTATTTGGTTCTTAATAGAAATACAAAATGGACCTATATCGCAATAGCTATGGCAT
>CAKVNP010000515.1 GCA_934777095.1 uncultured Clostridium sp.
GACATAATGGAAAAAAAGATATTTGAAGAAATTAAAGAACATTTATTAAAGGATGAAAAGCCTTCAATATATTTAAACAGCATAAAAAATAAATTAGTAGGCACACCTTTAGAAATTTTAGCACAACTTGAGACCGTGGAACAAGAAAAGAAATATCATCCAGAAGGTAATGTATGGAACCATGTAATGCTTGTTACAGATAAAGCAGCTGAGCTTAGAGAGTATTCTAATGATCCTGAAAGTTTGATGATGGCAGCATTATTACATGACACAGGAAAGAAAATCGCCACTAGGAAAAATAAGAGTGGCAGATTAATTTCTTATGATCATGATAAAATTGGTGCAAAAATAGTTAATGAAATTTTAAATTGCTACGATATTAATAATAAGAAGAATGAAAAGATAATTAATTTAGTTAAATATCATATGCATCATTTGTATATAATTAAAAATCTTCCATTTGCTAGTACTACTGAAATGATAAATTCAGTAAATATGCGTAATATGATTTTACTTTTTATATCCGATAGATTAGGAAGAGGACAAAATACTAAGGAAAAAATTTTGCAAGAGCTTTTTGATGTTAAAGAAATAGTCAATATATTGCAAAGAAAAAATAAAATAGATTTACAGGAAGAAGAAAAAATATTAGATAAGTTAATAAAAGAAGAGGAATAATATAGATTTTACATATATTCTCTTATGAATAATCTGATTACTGCCATCATATTATTATTGTAAAACAGTGTGGTGGGGGAGAAGATATGAATGCGATAAATAAACTTAATCAGGATTATAGAGAAAATAAACTATATTATTTAATGGTATTGATATTTTTTTGTGTTGGTATTGCCTTAGGTACGTATATGGTTAAATATATGAGTGCTAGTGATACATCAGATCTTGCAAGTTATTTTTCTTCATTTATTGAAGGCATAATTGATAATCCAGTAGATAGTAATAAATTGTTTTTTAGTGTATTAAGAAAGTCGTTACCATTAGTCATATTAATAATTCTTTTTGGGTTTACTTTTTTTGGAGTGCCACTCATATTAATAATTGACTTAATAAAGGGATTTACTTTAGGCTACACTTTTAGCTTTTTATTAACAACTATTGAAGGTTCAGGGGTTTGGCTTGCTATTGCAGCAGTTTTGCCACAAAACATATTGTATATACCAACTTTTATAGCAATAAGTATTATTTCTATTGAATTTTCATCAAATAAACTTAGAGATAAGTTCTTTAATAAGAATAAAACAAATAGAATAGTAGAGAAGAAAGTAATTTATATATTAGGAGTTTTTTTATGTTTATTTATATTAGGCACCATAATTGAAACTTTTTTGTCTCCAAAAATAATAAAATTTGTTATTACTAGAATTTATAAAATTACTTAACTATTTGTATCAGAAAAAGGGAAATTTTGATAGATGTCGAATTATATATTATGATGGGAATGGGGAGAAATATGAAAGAAATAGTAAATGAATATAAAGAATCATTGTTAACTAGCCACAAAAGTGAAAATACTGTTTATGCGTATGTTACTGATGTCAATTTATATATTAAATACTTAAATAGTAAGGACATATATCTTGACGAAACAGATAATATGACTGTGTTAGGGTATATTCAATATTTACTACAAGAAGGAAAGTCAGAAAGGTCTATCAGCCGTATAGTAATTAGCTTAAGGAGCTTTTACAATTACTTGAAGGACCAAAAGATAATTAGAGATATTCCTAAAATTTATTACAAGAGTTCAGACAACAACAAGAAGCTTCCAGAAATACTTACAGTAGAGGAAGTAGAT
>CAKVNP010000516.1 GCA_934777095.1 uncultured Clostridium sp.
AATATTAAAGTATTTAAAATTGTAAGACCTGATAAAAAAATAACAGTAGATGAACAAATAAGATTAATAGAAGAAAGGATTGAAATGTTAGAAGGGTAAAGATGAATAAAGTAATACAGTTAAGTAAAAAAGTTAAAGTTTTTCTGAAATATTTAGACAGAAGAACAAAATTGGATTTTATTAAAGCTTATTTATATGCAGGTTTTTTTAGAGCATTTATTCTTTTTGTTCCATTTGATAAATTGAAAAAGAGAATGGGGAAGGTAAAAACAGAATCAGCAAAAGATGTAGATGAATCTACATATAAAGAAGCATATAGAATTGCATGGTTAGTTAATAAGGCATGCAGTAATACACCATGGGAAAGTAAATGTCTAGTGAGAGCATTAACTGCTCAGAAATTATTGAAAGTAAAAAATATATCAACAACTATATATTTAGGAGTTAGAAAAGATCAAAATAATAAAATGATAGCTCATGCATGGACAAGATGTGGAAAAGCTTTTATTACAGGCGGAGAAAATAAAGATGGTTTTGCAGTAGTAGCTAAATTTGCTACTTAAATATATTAAGAGGTGATTTTATCAAAAATTACCCTTATTAATTATAATAATGTACTACTCAGTAATATACTACTAATTAATTATAATATAACTAATTTTAGTAAAATCGTTAGAAAAAAAACGACAATTTATTTAAAAATGATTAGTAATTATGATTTGTTAAAATTTAGCTAACGATTACAAAATTGAAAAAAATAATAAAAATATTTTGCAATTAAAAATGTAGAAAAAAATAGAGAATATTAGTTAAAAATAACTCGAAAAAGTATGAAAAAGTAAAATAAGTAAAAAATACACAAAAATTAAATGGAGTGATATAATACAAATATAGTTTTTGTAGCGAAATTGGAAGGGGGATAATAAAGATATATGAATGAAACATTAAGTTTACAGGATATATTTAAGTTATTAAAAAAGAATTTATTATTAATTGTTATAATAACAGCAATTGTTACATCATTAATGGCAGGCTATATTAAAGTATCTACAGTATATACATATATGGCTAGTACTAAATTATTTATTGGGAAAGATGGAGAAGATGATACTTTTTATGATTCTTCAGATATTTCCTTATATCAAAATCTTTTAACCACATATTCAGAAGTAATACAAACTAAGGAATTAGTAAAGGAAGCTGTAAGTGGTAGCAAGTATAGCAAAATAGATGAAAATAAGATTTTATCAGCATTAACTGTTAATACAATAGTTGATACACAGGTAATTCAGCTCACTTATACAGCTACTGATAGCAAAAGGGCAGCAGAAATATTAGACTTAATAACTGATGAATTTATCAAAGAATCTAAGGATTTAGTAGGCAATAGTAAAGTTATTATTATAGAGCCAGTAGAAGTACCTAAAGCACCTATTAACAATAATAATACTATGAAAATAATAGTTGCATTTTGTTTAGGGTTAATGATTAGTATGATAGTAGTATTTTTTAAAGAGTATTTAAATGATACTTATGATGATGAAGAAATACTAGAAAAAGATATTAAATTGCCAGTATTGTCTGTAATACCATATACAAAATTAAAGGAGGAATAGTGGATTATGATAATGGAAAAAAGCCCAAAATCAATTGTAGCAGAAGCTTATAGAGAATTAAAATCAAATATTCAGTATTCATCATTTGATAAGAAATATAAAACTATAGTTATCACAAGTCCATTACCTGGAGAAGGTAAAAGTACTACAGCAGGTAATTTAGCATTGGCACTTTCTCAAGGTG
>CAKVNP010000517.1 GCA_934777095.1 uncultured Clostridium sp.
CTTTTTTAAGACTTAAAAGAATTGCTGGTTTTGTTATATTAACTATATTCTGTTCAATTTTCAAAGACCATTTTCTTTGTCGCCCTCAAGCGACTTTCTTATCTTATCACCATCATTTAGTTCTGTCAACAACTTTTTTAAAAGTTTTTTTCACAACTTAGTAGTGATAATTTCGCTATACAAACTCTTCCGTAGAAAATGTTTTGTCACTTGCGACGTGTTTTATCTTAACATATTAACAAATGCTAATTAAGATAAATTTTCTTATTTTTTGATATTATATCATATATTAATAGTTCTTTCTCCAAAATACTCTTAAATACTATTGTTGATATTCTAGGTAACGTTTGTGCCGGAATAAGATAATTTTCTTATATTATGGAATTATGTAATATTATTTTTGATTATGTTTTATACTATTATTTGTATAATATAGCCAATAAGCTTTAAACTTTTACCAAATGAAAGGAGAAAAATAATGAAAATAAATATAAATACTGACTGGAACGAACTATTAAAAGATGAGTTTAATAAAGATTACTTTATAAATCTATTACACTTCTTAGATAGCGAATATTCAAAACATTTTATCCATCCTGCACCTTATAATGTATTTAATGCATTAAACTATACTCCATATTCTAATGTTAAAGTTGTAATATTAGGGCAGGATCCATATCATGGCCGAAACCAGGCTCATGGATTAAGCTTTTCAGTTTCCCCACAAGTAGCAGTTCCACCATCATTAGTTAATATCTATAAAGAACTTAACTCTGATTTAAATTGTTATATTCCCAATAATGGATATTTAAAAAAGTGGGCCGATCAAGGTGTATTGCTGCTAAATACAGTTTTGACTGTAAGAGATGGTGAAGCAAATTCACATAAAAATAAAGGCTGGGAAATCTTTACTGATAGAATCATTTCATTAATAAATGAAAAAAATGATCCTGTTGTTTTTATACTTTGGGGGAATAATGCCATAAAGAAAACAAGTTTGATTACTAATCCTAATCATTTAATAATTACAGGTGCCCATCCAAGTCCACTTTCAGCATATAGAGGCTTTTTTAATAGCAAGCCATTTTCTAAAACAAATTCATTTTTAAAATCTATTGGTAAGTCTCCAATTGACTGGCAGATAGAAAACATATAAAAATAAAGCTTATTAACAAAGGGGGATCTGTTAATAAGCTTTATTTATCTATATAAACTTTTGTGCTGTCATTACTAATATGCCTTCTTAGCCTTAACCTTTTTATAAAATGAATATAAATATCCACCAAAAACGCCAAGTACTCCTCCAGCGGCGAATGTTAAAATAATATTTCCAATAAATGCTCCAACAAGAATTCCTATGCCTACTCCGGCAGCTATTCCTTTTGTCAAGTATTCATAATCATCATCAGATAAAGCTAATTTTTCCAACATCCTATTTGCCTCCTCAATATATTACCCTTCTATAAATATTATTTTATAATATAAATATTACATATTTATTACGTATTAATTAATAATAAATAAATTCTCTCTATAACTATATTACAACTTATACATATTTTTGTAAAGAGTTATTTTATACCTTTTTCGATATTTTTAATAAACTTTTTATAAGTTTGCTTTAATTATTTTTTATCTTGCTCTGTATCACTTATTTTATTAATAACTTATTTAGGTTTATATTTATTAGACGAACAACGGAAACAAAATGTTTCAAGAAAATCGAGTAGGAGGTAGATAATTATTTTATCTACCGACCTCTCACACCACCGTACGTACCGTTCGGTATACGGCGG
>CAKVNP010000518.1 GCA_934777095.1 uncultured Clostridium sp.
TTTAGAACCTTACCAGATGTAGCCTTCTATGAATTTGATCCAAATATGTATAAATTATTTAGAAAAGCTTTAATTATGCAATTAAATGTAATTTGGACTTTTTATTTCTTACAGATCATAATAATTTCTTAACTAATACTACTCTTCTTAAAGATACAACAATCAGTAAGTGGAATGCCTCAAACATTATAGCAAATAAAATTTACAAAAACACTTCCAACTTTCTACCTATTGTTGGCTTTGAATGTAAAACTATTAATTTTGGTGATTTAAATATTATCAATCCAAACACTTTTTTCACTGGCGCTATATCTGATTTAAGAGTTCTTGCATTATGGATGATTAATAACGAAAATGCCTTTATCTCTATTAACCATCCACATAAAAATATTTCTAATCTTCCTTTTTCAGAAGTATTAAACAAAATAATAACTTCTGTAGAAGTATGTAATGGTAATCCTGCTGCTAAATATACCCACCACGAAAAGTATTACTATTATCTTCTTGATCAAGGATGGAAGCTAGGAGCAATTAACGGACAGGATAACCATAAATTAAACTTTAACGATTCTGATTATCTGACAGTATATATTGGTACAGAATTATCTAAAACTGCTTTAATTGAGGCTTTCCGAAATCATAGAACATATTCTACTGAATCGCGTTTTTTAAAATTTTATTTTTTAATTAATGATACTTTTATGGGAGAAACATTATATATTACTAAAGAAAAGTTAAAATTCAATATCTTTATTGAAGATATTAAATACAAAATATTAGAAGTTCAGATAATATCTAATGCTGGTACTATTATTAGAAGTATTGATAATTTAAATATTAATAATCTGCGATATTTATATGAACATATTTATAATCCTAAAGAAAGCTGGTATATCATCAAAATAATACAAGAAGGAAATAAAGTCGCATTTAGCTCACCTATTTTTATTGTTTATGATGATAGCTATATCATAGAGGAAGATTAAAAAAGCAAAATGGAAGAGAAAACCGCTAATCAGAAGCTTCCTCTTCCATTTTAATTTAAAGCAATAACACATTTTATAAATTAACTTCTTTATATATGTATTATTTATAATTCTATTTATTATCTTTATTTAAGTGCTTAACTCTATTTGGTTTAGCCTTTGGTCTAATTACTATTTCTTTTTCTTTCTTTTTTGGTCCACCTGTAGTTTGAATATCCATAAACCAAATAAAGAATGTTACTGCTAAAATAGCTAACACCATTGTAATCCAGATATTTACCGCTTTACCCATTATGGTTGGTAAGAACATTTGGATCAATAATAATACTATTGAAATAGTTAACGGAATAAATTTATTTATTCTAATTTTTGAAAAGACATATTTTCTTCCAAAGAATGATACAACCATCATTACTAAGAATAATACTACAAAATAAAGCAACCATTTTAAAAATGCCATTTCCCTTACTCCCTTCTTATTATATATACTTATATATTACTGTGAATTGGACATATTTTCAACCAAATTTTTGTTACCATAATATTGATAATATGTTAAAGTTTAAAGGTTTTTTTTAAAAGAATTTTATTTTCCACTTCTTTTTTTATGTATATTTTGTTAAAATAAATTAATGATATTATTAATTTGATTAAAAAGGGGTGTTTATTATGGGTTTAAATCAAGCCTATCAATTAGATGAGCTAGACCTTCAAATATTAGATATACTTATTAAAGATTGCAGGACTCCATACTTAGAGATAGCTAGATTATGTCATGTAAGTGGGGGAACTATCCATGTTAGGAT
>CAKVNP010000519.1 GCA_934777095.1 uncultured Clostridium sp.
TATATTCATCGATAGCTGATCTTAATACCTGACATTTTTCCTTATAGTTCTTTTCCATGGTATTCCCTCACAATTAAATCATATACTTCTTTATAAGATTTGTTATGTTCCCTAGATAGCTTAATTACACTGCTGTATTCTGGATACGCCCTCACTTCAGAATTTAAATAAACCACCTTAACTTCTGCTTCCCCTAATGATACATTGATCTTTTTTATTTCCCTTTTTAATATCGTACGGTTCATTTTTTGCCTTCTGATACCGATGGTAGTAGTTTCTTTAAAGATAAGCTCCTGCAATTTATCTATATCTTCTTCCTGACAGATAACATTTAATTGATATGCCGGGCGATTCTTTTTCATAAATACAGGCATATAATGAACATCATTAGCGCCTGCTTCCAGCAAGCTTTCCATTACATATCCTAATGCTTCTCCGCTGCAGTCATCAATATTGCTTTCCAGCTTATAATTACTTCTTTAATATTTAAGTTATCTAAACAGACAGCAGCTGCAATAATATCTACTATTGAATCAACAGCTCCAACTTCATGAAAATGCACAAACTCCTTGTCCACTCCATGTGCTTTTCCTTCTGCTACGGCTAAAATATCAAATATTTTTCTTGCTATTTTCTTAGCCCCTTCAGTTATTGCTGCTCTATCAATAATCCCATTTATTTCTTCAAGTCCTCTATGCTCATGACGTCCTTCAAAATGATTATGATGAGACTCTCTTCCATAAAGGTATTCCATATCATGATCATAATTTTCATGCTCTTCATCTAAAATAACATTAAAGTCACAGGCATCTAAGCCACTTTTTATTACTCTTGATACTTTAATCTTAAAGCCTTGTACTGGCAGCGTTTCTAAGGCTTCAGCTAAAATTTCTTCACTTGCACCTAAATCTAGCAGAGCAGCCACAAACATATCTCCGCTGATTCCAGCATAACAATCTAAATATAATTTATTACTCATTTCTTACCCCCAGACGATTTATCTGCGTTGCCATATATCCTGCACCATAGCCATTATCAATATTAACTACTGCAATGCCATTAGCACAGGAATTAATCATGGTCAATAATGCAGAAACACCATGAAAATTTGCTCCATAACCAACTGAAGTAGGTACAGCTATAACAGGTTTATCAACTAATCCGCCAATTACACTGGCAATGGCACCTTCCATGCCAGCTACTGCAATTATACAATTGGCACTTTGAATAACTTCCAGTTTAACTAAAAGGCGATGGAGCCCACTAACTCCCACATCATAAATCCTTTCCACATTACAGCCAAAAAATTCAGCAGTTTGTGCTGCTTCTTCTGCTACTGGGATATCTGCTGTACCTGCTGTACAGACTACTACTTTTCCTGATTTCTTTTTATATTTCTTTTCTATTTTAACAACCTTAGAGATGGCATCATAACAAACTTCCGGCAGCCTCTCCTTCATATACTCATACTGCTCCTTAGAAGCCCTGGTTCCAAAAGCTTCCCCCTCTTCCTCATAAAGCTTTCTAAATATATTTAACAGGTGCTCATTAGATTTCCCCATACAGAATACCACTTCTGGAAAGCCAGACCTTAGTTTTCGGTGAGTATCCAGCTTTGCGTAGCCCATTTCCTCAAAAGGCTCCCTACGAAAATAATTTTCTGCCTCCTCCATTGTTATTTCTCCATTCTTAAACTTTTCTAATACCTCTTTTGCTTCCATAGGAACCTCCCACATTTAAAAAATTCGATCTGTTAAGTTATATGGACATTGCTCTTCTCAACGC
>CAKVNP010000520.1 GCA_934777095.1 uncultured Clostridium sp.
ATCTCTAAATTTTTCGATTTCATTGCTGCGATATATCATTTTATATATCCTCCTTAAAAAATTTTAAAATGGAAAAGGGGTGTATGATAGATGCCTCCTTTCCATGGTTAATAGAAATAGGAGATAATGTTACATTAGCACCTTATTCTTATATATTAAGCCATGATGGAAGTACAAAACCATTTTTAAATTATAGTAAAATTGGCAAAGTTAAAATAGGTAACAATGTGTTTATTGGAGCTAAATCTATAATTATGCCCAATATAAGTATTGGAAGTAATGTTATTATTGCTGCAGGAAGTATTGTTACAAAAAATATATCAGATAATTCTATTGTAGCCGGAAATCCTGCAAAAATTATTGGGAATACAGAAAACTTTATAATAAAAAATAGTGAGTTAATGAATGAGAGTATTGTTTTTGATGAGTCATATACTAAAAGAGGAAAAGTTGATCAACTTAGAAAAAATAAAATGAAAGAAAATTTAAAAGGAATTGGCTTTGTTGATTAATATAAATGAGACTATATAGTATTTAGTATATAGTCTCATTTTATATGATTTCTATTCTTTATTAATGGGATAATATAATTAATCTTTGTAGGCTCCAAAAGTTTTATACATATAATTAAATGTTACAATTTCCATTCCAATAGAAAGAGCATAGTTTATTACTGCCTCTAAATGACTTGCTGAATTATAGCCTTCAGTACCATCTATTTTGTGGGCATAATATGAGATCCATTGTTTTTTTAAATTTGTATTATTTAATTGATTTTTGATTGCAGGTAGGGAATATGAGCCAAGAGCATATCGCCAAGGTGAGTATTGAGCATGACTTGTACCACATGAATATCCATATAAATAATATTTCTTTACTAAGTCATAGTACTTTTCTAAGGTTCCAAGTGCATTAGTACCACCAACTTTTATGAATCCATTTATACTATAACCTAGTCCTGTTAATATTGATTTAGACATTTTTAATTCTGTTTCAACATCAGAATAGCTACTAGAAGCTGTAATTGGGATGTGCTTATATCCATGAGCCATTATTTCTCCACCAGATTTTTCAATTGATTTTAATAGATTTTGAACAGATATACCTTTATTTAATGCTATTTGAGCAGGAGCAGCAACCACTAAAGGTACACCTTTTTTTATAAATATATTATAAACAGAGCTTAAATCAGAATTTAAATCATCAAATGATAAGGTTAAATAACCTTTATCATAAGCTTTCCAATAAAATTTATCAGGATTTACGATATTAGGTTCTGAACCAGAATTTCCATTATTAGATGATGGATTTTTGATACTATCATCAATGGTAATGTTTGTGCTTCCGATAACAGAATAATCATAGCCTAAAGTATAAGATCTAATAACATTTTCGTTTAGTACTCCACCATTACAGTAAGATATAGATATTCCTTTTGATGAAGTTATAATGTTATTTTTTACATGAGCAAAGGTACTTTCTAGGTTAGTAGATATACCTGTAATATCAATTGCCCATGATATTGAATTTGTGTTTACAATGGAATTATTATTTACTGATAAGATAGAATTTATAGAGAGATTATTATTTGAAATTAAAATACTTCCAGTAGTAAAATTTCCACAAATAGTATTATTGAATATATTGGATATATTGGTTTGATTTATATTATTATCAACAAAGGAAACTAAAATTCCACATTGAGATGAGTCAGAAGAACGTACTATATTATTTGAAATTATACAGTTTGAATCACCTTTATATGATACTGCAGTAGAC
>CAKVNP010000521.1 GCA_934777095.1 uncultured Clostridium sp.
TATTCTATTACAATTTTTTAATGATTATGTAATTCATCATGATTACTTTCTTTAAAATCCCAGCCATCTAAGTCCAGGCCATTAGCCTCTTTCATACTTCCTACATTTCTTGGATTTCTAAACTGGTCCATTACTTTATCTGTATATATCATAATTCTTCTTTCTCCTTAAAACTTATCTAAATTTATCTTATGTGGTAAGTATAAATAAAAAAAAAGAAATATAATGTGATTCAAATCAAATTATATTTCTTAGCTAAATATTTTTTATTCTTTATTTCCTTTTCTTTTTCTTATAGGAACAAATTCTGAAGTAGTATCATTAGGATCTATATAGGTATAATCGCCATTACTATCTTTTTTGAGTCCCAAAGATGCCATTTTCTTTTTTGTATTCCTTTGTTTTTTAACCACTTTAATCACCTCAATACTTATCTTGACCATAAAACTTTTAAAAAATACCCCATGAAAATTGACAATTTCCGTGGGGTAAAGATTTTTTAATTTATTAAACCACTTATCATACTTCCATCATATTTAGCTTCCAATACAGCTGTTGTCTGATCAATATTTTCTAATAATATTATAGTAATATCAGTTTCTGGATCATATTCAGTATATGAATTAAATCCATCAATAACACCGCTATGCCTGATAGTACCATCTCTCATTATTAAACCAAATCCATATCCATCTTCTTCGTCAGCAGGTGTTGTCATTTCTTTATATGACTCTGCAGATACAATATTACCTTTATGCAGCATCCTCTTCCATCTTAAAATATCATATACATCTGAGTATATATCACCGGCAGAAAAAATAAACTTAGGATTGACCACTATTTTTCCTGATTCTGCACTTCCGTGACCCTTTGCATCTGTTTCTTCTACCTGCATGCTAGCCGTAGTCATCCCACAAGGTTCAAAGATATTTTTATCTATATATTCTTCATAGGACATTCCACTTGCTTGTTCTATTATTAACCCAAGAAGATAATAGTTAGTATTGCAATAATCATAAACTTGTCCAGGTTCAAACTTCAGCTCACTTAAATATAAATTATTCAATATTATATCGCTTGTCCATCTTTCATCTGAAACATACATATCAAAATAAGCATTGTCTTTATAATCATTTAAGATATTCTTGCTTTCCTTATCCTGCATAAATAATTCTGTTTCGTTTAAATAATCTACTAACCCTGATCTCATTTGTAATAAGTTCTTTACTGTTATTTGATTTCCATATTTAAATTTAGGGAAATATTTATCTATAGTATTATCTATATTTATTTTCCCCGCCTCAACTAATTGCATTATTGCAGCAGCAGTAAATTGCTTTGTATTTGATGCTATGGCAAAACGTGTAGTTAATTTATTAGATATGTTTTCATCTATATCAGCATATCCGTATGCTTTAGCAAACTTAATTTCATCACCTTTGGCAATAAGCGCTACCCCTTGAAAGCTTTTTACAGCCCATTCTCCATCTAAATATTCTTCTACTGCCTCATATCCCGGTTCTACTATTTTTTCTACTGAGTCATCTTCTGAAATAACATCTTGCTTACTTTCTTCAGCACTTACCTTATTTTCTTCGTCAGCTGCTTGTCCATGTAAACTTTCATCTTCAGCAATACTTACTTGTAAATTTGTATTTTTAGATTCCTCTACTGTTTTTTTACTGCACCCAGCTAAATTTAGCAGGCAGCTAGCAGTAACTACTATGGTCAATAATCTATATTTTGCTTTCATATTTCTCATATACTCCTATATTA
>CAKVNP010000522.1 GCA_934777095.1 uncultured Clostridium sp.
CTTTAATTATTAGTATTTTAAAGTTAAGGAGTAATTGATGATGAAAGAATTTATAAAAAAACAACAATATAATTATATAAAAAGATGTTTAGGCGATTTAAACTCTGTATTTAGAAATTGTGTAGATCCTAATATTATAGAAATTGTAAAAGCATCTTCTCAAGAAAAGATTTTATCTATTTTTAAAGATTTATCAGGAGAGCAAAAGAAAATATTAGATATTAGTAAAATTACTGATCCTTTGCATATAGAACCTTATTTAAAAAGATTAGACCAATATGTATATGGGATGGAAAAGGTAACAGCAGCTGAACTTACTAAAGTTTTTAAAAAAGAGAAAAAGCTAAAGATACCTAATTTAGATATACTAGATTCTAAAATTGTGTATTTAGGGTGGATTGATGAATCAACTAGAAAGCTTCTTATTACTTACAAGTTAGATGGTAAACTTTTAGGGATGGCTTGTAGACTTCCAAAGACCAACGGTAAGTCAAGCAATATATGTGCTTTTTGTAATAAGATTGGTTCAGAGCAAGAAGTAGCCTTTGTGTCACCAATATGTAAACAAGTAAGCGAAGATGATTACAAATCATTAGGCTTTTATGTATGTTTAGATAGTAATGAATGTAATGAAAGAATAGAAACAGTAGATAAACTTGAAAATATTCTAAAGACAGTAAATAGAATTAAATAATTAATAATAGAAATCCTACGGTAAATTATTGCTGTAGGATTTCTTGATTTTATAAAAAGCTAAAATATATTTTTTCACCATTTTTTAGTTAGAAATTAATAAAATAAAGCAAGGATTGTATTTGCAATATTACTATTTGGATTTTCTTTTATTACATCTTGTGCTAGAGTTAAAGCTTCACTGCTATTTATATATGGTATTTCTAATGTAGCAAAGATTAATGTCCATTCTTTATATTTAACATTTTTTGAAAGCTTTAATGCATGAGTTATATGATTAAAAGCCAATTCTTCATAGCATAACGGTGTAAGGATAACCATTAAATAATAGGATATTAAATAATGTATATATGCTGAAGCTTCAGGGTTGTTTTCGTTTTTAAATAATTGGTTCTGCAGATAAAAATATAAATTTGTTTGTGAGTAGTAGTCCTCATTTTTAAAGAGTAAAAGCTTTTCTTCATCGATTTCTGAAATAGAAGCTTTTCTTAAATCAATATTTAAAATACTGTTTAAATTATTCATATGATCTATTTGCCTTTCTTAAATTATGTAAGATAAAATTTTGATTTTTAGTTTATTATACATTATATTTAAATAAGACAACAGGAAAATAGATAAAAAGATAACAGGAAAATAGATAAAAATATTAATAGACAAAGTGTTAGATATTTAGGGGGAAATTATGAATTATCAAGAAGCAATGAAATATATAACTGAGGTAGGCAACTTTGGTTCAAATTATGGCTTAGAAAGAACTTATAGATTACTACAAATTTTAGGCAATCCGCAAGATAAAATAAAGGTAATCCATGTGGCAGGAACAAATGGGAAAGGTTCAACTACTTCGATGATAACTAAAATACTATCAGGAGCAGGCTATAAAGTAGGTATGTATACTTCACCTTATCTGGAGGAGTTTACTGAAAGAATACAGATAAATGGCCAAAACATTCCACAAGATCGTTTAGCTTTAGAAATGACAAAAGTAAAGAAAGCGGTAGAAAAAGTTATTAAAGAGGGGTATAATCATCCAACAGAATTTGAAATAATTACTGTTTTAATGCTT
>CAKVNP010000523.1 GCA_934777095.1 uncultured Clostridium sp.
TACATAGCTTAATGATTCACCTATAATTGCATCATACGCAGGATATGTTATTTGCCCCTCAGATATAGTAAGACTTGATGACTTAACTAATGATGTTACATTTTTAGAACCTAATATGTTACCAGATGCCTGATTATATCTAATCACATCACTTTTATATACCTGTTCTTTCGTCTCTAAATCATATGAAGCCTCTTGACAATTTCCTTCATGATCGATAAATACACAAGGTAAATTATTTTCATAAATAACATAAGATATATTTCCTTTATAATCAGTGATTTTTGTTTGACCTAACACTGTAGATAATTTTACTTGGCTTGTCTTATCAAGCACTCCACCATAATATTTAGAAAAAGATGTTACCTTCTTATTACTTAATTCGTATACAAGCTTTTCTTCACTATATTTTTCACTAATTGTCATTTGTGTATCTAACAAGCTAATTGTATATACACTTTGACATAGTTTATTTCCAGCATCATTATATGCATAGCAAGTAATTGTATTTATCATACCATTTACATAAGTAAATTCTGTACTTTTCTTTAATTTAGCTGAAGGGTCTTTTCCTAAATAATATTCAATAGTTTTTACTTTACCATTTGCATCACAAATAAATTTTGCTTGTTTATCCTTATTATTAGTAATTGCTTTAGGAGTTGACATAAAATCAACACCATAATAAACATTTGAATTAACTCTAATACGAAATGGATAATTAGGATATTCTGCTTCATTTGAAGAAAACTCTATATCTTTTCCTCCACTATCCTCAAGACTAAATGTATAATTAGGAATATCTTCATCAGTAGATTTTTCACTTGCCGTTAATTTAGTCTCTTTATTATAATGTCCATTAGCTTCATAATAATTATCAACTGATCCATCCGCGTTTGTAATTTTAAAATCATTACCATTAATTTCAATCTTCTTATATAGGTCTAGCTTAAAGCCTTTACCAAAAAGACCATCCTCATCTTTATTTTCTAAATTAAAAATTAAGTTTAAATTAATTGGTGCTATTCCACTTGTAGATAAGACATTAATTACACCAATCAAATTCAAATCGCAGGTATTTACATTAAATTTCGCATCTACCAATTCCTGCTCAAGCTGATGCGTATATTTTTTTAATCCTAAACTCATTTTTTCTTTCCTCCTAAATTATTTTTATAAGTTTATTGTTTTCTAAAATAAATCCATCATTAATCTCATCTGAGATTTCTCCAAAATCAATAAATCGTTTAAATACATTTGTATAATTACTATTTAGATATTCCATAATTTCTTTTTTTCTTTCATAGGAATTACCTTCATTAAATCTAACTAATAAATCAATATCTGAATCAAGCCTTTCTATTTCTTTAGCAAATGAACCAAACAAATAAATATTCTTAACATGATATTTTTCTATAAGCTTTTCTTTATCTGCAATAAATACATTCTTTATATCTTCTAAGCTAATAGGCTTAAGCTCATTATTAAACTTAATTGTTTGAAGCTTTGATTTAAGAATAATTTCCTTAAAAAAATCTTCTAACACCTTATTATTTCCTTTTAAATATTTCTCTTTAGCTTCTTCATATCTTTTAAAATCCATATAAAGAAGCCTAATACAGGGGATATTATGTCTTACAAGAAAGTAATTAAGTAACATAAAGCTTATAATAAAGCAATCTTGATTATTTAAAACATTTAAACACTCATAGCTTTCCATATAAAATCTAGTCAAAGCTTCAATACTAAAT
>CAKVNP010000524.1 GCA_934777095.1 uncultured Clostridium sp.
TTCTAGGGCTATATTTGAATACATGTGTTTTAGTAAGCTTTATATCTTTTAAGAACTCATATGTTTCATTAAATTCTTCTTCAGTTTCACCTGGGAATCCTACGATAACATCAGTAGATATTGAAACATCTGGTAAAGTTTCTCTTAAAAGTTCAACAGCAGCTTTATATTCGGCAGCTGTATATCTTCTATTCATTCTCTTAAGTACTGTATCACATCCGCTTTGAAGTGATAAATGGAAATGAGGGCAAAGCTTTTTAAAGCCTTTTATTTTTTCAATCGCTTCTTCTGTAAAGAATGCTGGTTCAATTGACCCTATTCTTATTCTTTCTATTCCTTCAATAGCTTCGATTTCTTCTATAATGCTAAGTAAGTTTACATTACCTTCTAAATCTAATCCATAAGATGCTGTGTGTATTCCTGAAAGAATCACTTCCTTAAATCCATTAGCAGCCAATTCCTTAACTTCGGAAATAACTTTTACTGGATCCTTAGAGCATACTGATCCTCTTGCATAAGGAATTGTACAGTAAGTACAGAATCTATTACAGCCATCTTGTATTTTTAAGAAAGCTCTAGTCTTATCTTGATATTCTTCAATTTTTAAATCTTCAAATTTCTTATTTTTAAGAACACCTTCAACGTGGATTTGTGGCTGTCCTTCATCTTTTGCCTTATTTACGTAATAAACAACATCTCCTTTATTTCTTGTTCCTAAAACTACATCCACTCCTGGAATAGCTGAAACTTCTTTTGGAGACATTTGAGAATAGCAGCCAACTGCAGCTATAATAGCATCAGGATTAGCCCTTCTAGCCCTGCTTATTATTTGTCTTGATTTTTTATCACCCATATTAGTTACCGTACAAGTATTAATAACATATACATCAGCAAATTCACTATAATCAACAACTTCATAGCCTTCTCTAATGAATTTTTCAGCCATAGCTTCTGATTCATAATGATTTACTCTGCAACCTAATGTAGCAAATGCAACTTTCATTAATTATTTCCTCCTAAATCGCTTAGCTCATATTGTAATAGTGAAGCTGCAACAAAACCTGCAGTTTCAGTTCTTAAAATTCTGCTTCCAAGTGTAATTATATGAGCTCCTTTTTCTTTCAGTTGTATAATCTCATCCTCTTCAATTCCGCCTTCAGGACCTACAAATATACCTATGGTTTTTATTTCATCTAAATTTTTATTTTCAGCTCTAAATTTGTTAAACATAGTCTTAATACCAAAGTTTTCGGCATTTTCATAAGGAACTACCACTAAATCCAGCTCTGCCATTTTATCTAATGCCTCTTCAAAACTTATCGGAGCCTCTACTGTAGGGACTATAGTCCTTTTACTTTGTTTTGCAGCTTCTAAAGCAATCCTGTTTAATCTATCAAGCTTTTTAAATTCACCTTTTAATTTAACGTCAACTCTTGCTGTAATAGTTGGAATAAATTTAAGCATCCCTAGTTCAGTTCCCTTTTGCACAATCAAATCCATTTTCTGTGCTTTAGGAAGTCCTTGGAATAAATATAGCTTTACTGCACTTTCATTGTTCACATCTAATTTTTCTATTATATTTAAAGTCACTTCCTGCTTGCCTACAGTATCTACTGCTGCTAAATATTCACTGCCTTCGCAGTCATTTAACACAACTTTTTCACCTTCAGCCAGTCTTAATACTTTATATATATGTTTTACGTCTTCACCAATTATTTTTGCTGAAACATCATTTATTAATTCTT
>CAKVNP010000525.1 GCA_934777095.1 uncultured Clostridium sp.
GGATATTCCTCCCATTATTACTCCAATTTTCAATTTTATGTCCTCCAAAATTTATTAATATATTAAAAATTCCCTGTTTTACAATACTATTTCCCAGGTAATTTCTTTTTATTTTCTTTATAATATTTGCATTTACTCTGCAATCTACACTCATTACACTTAGGATTTCTAGCTATACAGCAATACCTTCCATGAAAAATAAGCAAATGATGAGTTAGTGTCCACTCTTTTTTAGGAAGTTCCTTCTGCAGCTGTTTTTCCACTTCCAAAACATTATCAGAATCAGCTAAACCCAATCTATTTGAAACCCTGAATACATGTGTATCAACTGCAATAGATGGCACTCCAAAAGCATTAGACAACACTACATTGGCTGTTTTTCTACCAGCACCCGCCAAACTTGTTATACCTTCCATTGTCTTAGGAACTTCTCCATTAAAATTATCTTTTAATTGATTACACATAATCATTAAATTCTTGGCCTTTGTTCTATATAGCCCAATCTGCTTAATTCTATCTTCAAGTTCATTAATTGACATAGTTAAAAATGAATCAACATCTGGATATTGTTTAAATAAATCCTTAGTCACTTCATTTACTTTCTTATCTGTAGTTTGTGCAGAAAGAATCGTCGCCACTAATAATTGAAATGGAGTTTCGTGATTCAATTCACATTTTGCATCTGGGTACATCTCTTTAAGATTCTCCAAAATAAATTTTGTCTTTTGCTTCATATCCTTTTACCTACTTATTTATATATCCCCTTATATTTTTCTGGAAGATTAAATGATATTTCTTTCATAATATATTCTAAACATCTATCATCATATTGATGTTTTTTTTCATCGACTAATTTATGAGGCAGCGAAACAGCTTCTCCTATTTTTACATTTACCTCTGCGTGATTCCACTTTTCTTGCCCCATTTCTCCTTCCTTATTAATAGGAAGGAGTTTTTCGCTTCCCCAAATAGAAATAGGAATAATACTTGCTTTGCTCATCCTCGCTATCATAACTACCCCTTTTTTCCCTTCTATCATCGATCCAGACCTACTTCTAGTCCCTTCAGGAAAAATCATTAAATTTTCACCGTTTCTAAGCAACTTCACTATATTAGTTAAAGCTGCTTTATCTGCTGAATTAGGATGTATACTAATATGTTTTACTATTTTTGTTCCTAAGTTAGTTATTGGATCCTGTGAAAGCTTTACGCCAGCTACAAATGTGGGATCATACTTTTTTAGAATCTTATCCAAAATTAATGCATCCGAATTACTCAAATGATTACAAACAAATATCTTTGCACCAGGTGCTTTATCAATATTTTCTATGCCTTTAACATTAATCCTGGCATATTTTTTTATATAACCCCTTACTATTTTTTTTGAGCACTTTACTACTATTTTTTCCGGCAAATGATTAATTACAACCGCCATCCCCTTCGATAACATTATTACCCCCTCCAATTATTGTTTATGAGCTTTAATAATTTTTTCTATATTCTCATTTAAATAAGGAGAATCCCCTTTAAAGCCTTTAATATCATAGCCAGCTCTTGATAAGCTTATAATAGCATTTCTCTTGATAACATTTTTTCCTCTCCATCCACATGAAGTCTGCGAAATGTTTTCCTTGAAAAACTTATTATCCATTTTTCCAAAAGTCTCTATATCATTATTCATAAACGATAGAGGTTTAAATTCAGCTAAACCTACATTTTCTATTCCAGTATTATGTGGACATTTC
>CAKVNP010000526.1 GCA_934777095.1 uncultured Clostridium sp.
ATTTCTTCTACCCAACAAATGTACTTGTAACTGGATATGATATTATCTTCTTCTGGGTTGCTAGAATGATCTTCTCAGGAATCCACAACATGGATAAGACTCCATTTGATACAGTATTAATCCACGGTATCATCAGAGATTCTCAAGGAAGAAAGATGAGTAAGTCTTTAGGAAATGGTGTAGATCCATTAGAAGTTATTGAAGAATACGGTGCTGATGCATTAAGATTCATGCTTGTAACTGGTAACTCTCCAGGAAATGATATAAGATACATTCCAGAAAGAGTAGAAGCTGCTAGAAACTTTGCTAATAAGATGTGGAATGCTTCAAGATTCGTAATGATGAACCTTGATAAAGAAGTTATGGATAAGTATGCTGACTGCAAGGAATACAGCTTAGCAGATAAGTGGATCTTATCTCAAATGAATACTTTAGTTAAAGAAGTAACTGAAAACATGGAGAAATACGAATTAGGTATTGCACTTCAAAAAGTATATGACTTCATGTGGACAGAATTCTGTGACTGGTACATTGAATTAGTTAAGCCAGTATTCTTTGGTGATGATGAAAAGCAAAAAGGTATAGTTTACAATGTATTATATACTGTACTTACAACTGGTTTAAAATTATTACACCCAGTAATGCCTTTCATTACAGAAGAAATATACACTACTTTAACTGATGGAGAATCAATTACTATTTCTGCTTGGCCAGAATATGATGAAAGCTTAGTTAATTCTAAAGCTGAATCAGATATGGAATTCATCATTGAAGCTATTAAGGGATTAAGAAATGTAAGAGCTGAAATGAATGTACCACCATCAAGAAAAGCTAAGGTTATAAGCTATATCAATGAAGAAGCTAAGGAAGCATTCATGGCAGGTACTGCTTACATGGAAAAATTAGCTTCAGCATCAGAAGTTGAATTTATAAATGATAAAGCATTAGTTCCAGAAAATGCAGTGTCAGTAGTAGTTAAGGGTGGAGAATTATTTATGCCATTACTTGACTTAGTTGATAAAGAAAAGGAACTTGAAAGATTAAATAAAGAAAAGACTAAACTTGAAGGTGAAATTACTAGAATAGAAAAGAAACTTTCTAACCAAGGTTTCGTTGCTAAGGCACCAGCAGCAGTAGTTGAAGGTGAAAAAGCTAAGATGGCTAAATACCAAGAAATGCTTGATGCTGTACTTGTAAGAATAGATACTTTAAAATAGTCTAATAAAAATGGATATCTACTTAATTGTGGATATTCATTTTTTTACTACAGAGGGGGGGACGGAAAGTGAATTTAGTAAAAGATAATGTTTTAAAATTATATTTGAAATATTTTATACCAACTATTGGGGCAGCACTGTCTAGCGCTATCTATATCTTATTTGATACTATTTTTATAGGACAAGGTGTAGGCGGGGACGGATTAGCAGCCTTAAATATTGCCATACCTATATATGGATTCTTCATGGGAACAGGATTGTTAATAGGTGTTGGAGGCTCAACTCTTTTATCAATAGAAAGAGGAAGAGGACATGAAAAGAAATCAAATAAGCTATTTACCTTATCTATTGTAATGGGGATAAGCATAAGTTTAATTTATCTGGTTTTAGGACTTGTATTTATTGAAAAAATTGCCTTCTTTTTAGGAGCAACAGAAAGAATACTGCCATTAGTTAAAGAGTATATGACTATTGTAATTATTGGAACTATACCTTTTGTAATGGGAAGTGTATTATCACCTTTTGT
>CAKVNP010000527.1 GCA_934777095.1 uncultured Clostridium sp.
CTTTATTGTTCTCGACACAATTTTATTATACTAGCTAATTCTGATTAAAAAAGGAATTATTTCTTAAGATTACCTTAAGAATATTTTAGTAATTATTACAAAATAAAAAGCAGCCCTAAATAATTTAGGCTGCTTTTATGCTAAAGATCTGGAAACCATAATTTGATTTCTTCCTGCGCACGCTTTACTGAATCTGAAGAATGTACAGCATTTTCAGTTACAGATATTGCATATGCTTTTCTAATTGTTCCTTCTTTTTGATTTGCAGGATTGGTACTTCCGTTAATTTCTCTGACCTTTTTTACAGCATCATTACCTTCTAATACGAGAGCACATAGAGGACTTCTAGTTATATAGTCTATTAGTGGCTTAAAAAAGCTTTTCCCTTCATGTTCTTTATAATGTCTAATAGCAAAGTCTCTTGTTACTTTTTCCATTCGCAACGCAATGATCTTCAAATCATTTTCTTCATAATAAGTTAGGATTTTGCCTATAAGATTTCTTTCTACTGCGTCAGGCTTGATTAATACTAAAGTCTTTTGCAAATATCTCACCCCATATAAGATTTTAAAAATGCTACTGTAAAATATACTATTTACTCTATTAATATTATTCTGCCTGCAGGGCACTTATCCTTTAATGCCCAGAAAATTTCAAGTTCAATTTTTTCTGCTGAAGGATCATTTAATTCAACATAAGGCATACAGTAATATTCTTTATCGCCATCAATTCCTATGCTTGCTCCCCCACTTCTTTCAAATATATCATCATTATCTACAAAAGTTAGATTCTCCACCTTATCAGCTTTAAGCCATAATTCATTTCCTTCTAATTTATCAAATACGATATTATAATCATTTGGTTCAACAGATTCATTCTTTAAATCTACTACTATTTTTCTATTATTTTTTTCTGCATAATAAATACCATCAAATTTAAATTCAAATTTTCTTACATCTTCCCCTATGGAACCTGCTATTTCCAACGATTTTATTCCCTCTTCATCAGTAGAAATAGAAAATCCTGATTTACCGTATTTATTTCCCTTACTATCAACTATAATAGGATTCTCAAAATCCATAATCTCATAGTTATCATTAGCTAATTTAAATTTCATGACAATTCTAGTTTTGGATGATTCCAAGCTGATAATTTCTAAATCTCCAATTTCAGTTTCAATTAAATTATTATCAAGATTTATTTCCTTTAAATCACTATTGAATATTTCCGGTTCTAATTCTATGGGAATAGTAAAAGTTGTAATGGGCTTATTCTCATCAAGCTCGCTATAGTTATCTATATATTTATATACATTTAGCTTTAGGGTAAAACTATCTACATATTCAAGAAATGAAATTTCAAGATATTCTCCATCTTTTTCTTCTTCCTGCCAGCCTGTATTGGCATAGCCATATGATACTTCTTCTCCTAGCTCATTAACACCTTCAATTTCAGCACTTACTGAATACTTCCCCTGACCAGTTAAATCATAACCTATCCAAAGCCTCTTCCAATCACCTGCTATACCGTTTACTGCTAATCTTATGCCTTCTTGTACTTCCACATAATCCATTTCCTTAGTCAAGCCTTCATTTATGGCATTGTCAAAGCCTTTATCAAAGGTAACCAGCTCTACCAGCTTGTCTATACCAGGAATATTGCTTAAGGCATAGGCTACAGTGGGAAATACATTTACCGTTACTACAAATGCTATAATAATAGCTGCTGCTAATAAACTCACC
>CAKVNP010000528.1 GCA_934777095.1 uncultured Clostridium sp.
TGTTAAGACTAAAGGCGTTATTTTAAAAGTTAAGGATTATAAAGAAAATGATAAATTAATTTGGATGTATACAGAAGAAGCAGGGAAAGTAAGCTGCATCGCAAGGGGTGCAAAAAGAAGTAAAAGCCAATTGCTTTCTGTGACACTTCCTTTATGTTATGGAGAATATCTTTTATTTAAAGGGAAAAACATGTATAACCTTCAAGAAGGAAAGATAATTAATTCATTCCAAGGGTTATTAAATAATCTTGAGAAACTTACTTACTCATCATATTTATGTGAGCTTATTGATATATGTACAGAAGATGGAGAGTTAAATAAGGAGCTGTATAGGGATTTTATTACATGCCTATATCTATTAAATACTGATGCCTTAGATTATGAGCTTCTGCTAAGAGCTTTTGAACTTAGGCTTTTAAGAGCCACAGGGTATGGTATTGAATTTAATAGATGCTGTATGTGTAAAAAAACAATAGCAGTAGCTGACTATATTTCATTGTCAAATTACGGAGGAGTATGTGATGCGTGCAGAAAAGAACATGGATTGTTCATAAGTAAGCCTGCATATAATGCTTTAAAGTTTTTAAATAATACTCCAATGGATAAGGTTTATAGATTAAATTTAAATAAAGAAGTTAAAAAACAAATGGAAAAAGTAACTACGTTTATGATATCTAATAATTATTCAAAAAAACCGAAAAGCTTGGAAATGTTAAGCTATATAAAGGAGTGATTTGTTTATGGAAATAACATTAGAAAAGGTGGATAAGGTAAAAGAAAGAACTGGTGTAAGTTATGCTGCGGCTAAAGCTGCCTTAGAAGCTACAAATGGAGATGTACTTGAAGCGATAATATTAATCGAAAAAGGTACAGAAGAAAAAGCAAAATCTACAGAAGGTAAGACTGAAACTGTTGATGAATTAAAAGCTTGGCTTAAAGATTTAATTGAAAAAGGAAATGTTTCAAGAATAAAGGTATCTAAAGATGGAAAAGTATTGGTAGATGTTCCTGTCAATGCTGGTATTGCTGCTGGAGTAATTGCCTGCGTAATTCCTCCAATATTAGCGTTTGTAGTAGTAGCTGCTGTAGTTACACAAGTTACAATTGAAATAACTAAGGTCGACGGTACTGTTGAAGTGGTAAATAAATATGTTACTAAGACCGTAAATGATGTTAAAGAAAAAGCATCTGATTTAGGTGAAAAAGTCAAAGAGAAATTTAACGGAGTAAATTTTGATACAAATAAAAAGACTTCCCATGATAAGAAAGATGAAGTAGATGAAAATGTTTTTACTTATACAGTAAACTTTGATGATGACAATGACAAAAAGGAAGAATAAGGAAGTAAATATAAGATAAATAAAGATTGTTTTAATATAAAAGATAAATATTAGAAAATTTAAGATAATTTGAGTGATTTTTCAGAAAATTCAGTATAGTCAAAGGTTGGTAAAATGTTATAATTAAATTGTAAATATTATCATAATATTTTTGGCTGAAAGCAGTGCTAAATGTAAATTTAGTATAGAAAAAGTAATAGCTTGAAACGTAAATTGAAAAGCATGTTCCTTTAAAAAATTTTTTAGAGAAAATCTTTAAAATTATCTTTAATATTCTAGTAGTAGAAAAGGAAGGATTACTTTGAAATTTACAAAAAGACAAGAAGAAATAATTAGGTTAGTGAAAGAGGGACAGCCTGTCACTAGTGAAGCGTTAGCTGAAAAACTAGGGGTTACTAGAGC
>CAKVNP010000529.1 GCA_934777095.1 uncultured Clostridium sp.
TTTTATGTAGCAAACACCAGAATTATAAAAAGCATGGTATTCACAATCTTTATTTTCAATAGATTTTTTATAATAATTACCAGCACCAAAGTATGCTAAATTCTTATTTTGATTTTTAAAAGGAGATTCAGAACTTAATGATATTTCTAACAATTTTGGTGAATTTGATACATAATTAGGGTGAACCCTTAAAGTTGGACTAAAATAAAATTAATTTAATATTATATTATATTATATTATATTATTTATGGATTGATGTCTATATGTTGTAGGTGTCAATCCTTTTAATTTTGTTATAATTCTTTGATTATTGTAATAACTTATATATTCATGCATAGATTTTTCTAAATCATCCAGTGTTTCAAATTCATATTCATGACCATAAAACATTTCATTTTTCATTGTTCCAAAGAATATTTCTATTACACAATTATCATAACAGTTGCCTTTCCTAGACATACTTTGTCTTATGCCTTTCTTGGCTAATCTATCTCTATATTGTTTCATTTGATACTGCCATCCTTGATCCGAATGAAAAATCAAGTTGTCTAAATTTTTATGTTTTTCAAAAGCTTTATCCAACATAGTTGTAATTTGTTTGAAGTTTGGTGAAGTAGAAATTGAATATGATATTATTTCTCGATTATGTACATCAATTATTGGTGATAGATAAAGTTTACCAGCTCCAATATGAAACTCTGATACATCAGTACTCCAAATTTGATTTACAGACGTTGTTTTAAAGTTTCTTTCATAATATGTTTTGTTGTTTACTTCATCAACTATCTTTGTAAGAAGCAGATTCCTGCATACCTTTCCAACTTCAACTTTATATGATCTATATTTAGCTTTTGGCTGTACACCAAAAAGTCCTAATGTTTTCATTAGTTTTTTTACTCTCTTATGATTGATGTAATGTCCTCTATTTTTAAGTTCTAAAGTTATTCTTCTATAACCATATCTAGCCTTATTTTCGTTAAAAATAGCTATAATTAGGTCTTTGATTGGCTTATCAGTATCAACTCTATCAAATGTTTTAATAGTGTAAAAATAAGTTGATTTTGCTAAATTAAAGAAGCTTAACATCTTGTTTAATGGATATTTATGACTTGATTCAAAAACAACAATTATTTTTTCTCGTTTTGTCGCTCTTTCCTTTGTTGAACCAAGGCTCTCAATTTTTTTAATAGATCGTTCTCCATTTCTAACTGAGCATTTCGTTCTTTAAGTTCTTTAATAAGCTTATCCTTATCATCTAAACCAGATGATGTATTAATTATTGTAGGTTGTTTTTTATTTACATTCATTATTCTTGGCCTTCCTTGTTTAGTTGTAAGACCATTATACCCTAATTCTTGATATTTTTTAAGCCATGAATGTATCATTCCATCATTTACACAAAGCTCAGCTACAATACTTGTTTTTGATTCTCCATTTAAAATTCTATTAATTATTTCCATTTTAAACTCAGGTGAATATTTCCTATTTTTACCTTTAACTTTAAATGATTCGATTCCATGTTCTCTGTATTGGCGTTCAATTCGAATAATAACTGATGAAGAAACTTCAAATTTTTTACATATCATCGAAATAGAATGACCATCTTCATACATCTCAATTATTTTTAATTTATCATCTAGTTTTAATTTCATTATAAAAACCCCATAAGTCTTTCTAGTATTTTCTACTAGTCCAACTTATGGGGTTCACAATAAAAGATGTCCTTTTTTATATCTTAAAGC
>CAKVNP010000530.1 GCA_934777095.1 uncultured Clostridium sp.
AAATACTGCTTGCCAAAATTTATCTCAATATAAAGATTAAACAAAAATGGAGTTTACTTTAAAAAGTAAACTCCATTTTATTAAATAAATATTGCAATTAAAATTATTGCTGAAATTATTTGTAATGAACCAACCAATAGTCCATATAAATAACCCCTGCTATTGCTGGTAATAAAAACATTAAAAATATTCCTGTAACATTTACAATAGTAATAGCTATACCTTTTTCATTATCATCGGCATCAATTACATTCTTCCTTTCATCTTCCGTACTTGCTTACTACATTTACTAGTATATAATCTATCTAATCATAAGTAAAATAAATATATAAAATTATTATCATTAACTTTATTAATGATAGAATTAGGTTATAATATAAATAATATGTATTATATTTGGAGGTAGTTTATGTTTGATGAACTAAAAACATTCATCGCTGTAGTAGAGTTTAAAAATTTTACTAGAGCTGGTGAATATCTTAACCTTTCTCAGCCTAGTGTCAGTACCCATATTAAAAATTTAGAAAATTACTTTAACGTAACTTTAATCAATAGATCAATTAAGCAAAAAACTATACATATAACAGAAAGTGGCTATAAACTATATGAACACGCTAAGGAAATCCTTAATCTTCTTGAGGTAACTTATCTGGATGTAAAAAATTCATCTAATTCATTGAAGGGTACCCTAAAAATAGGCGCCAGTCTTACTATCGGTGAATATATACTTCCAAAATTTCTTTCATATTTTACTAATAAATATCCTGATATAGAAATAGAACTGATCATTGAAAATACCTCTAGCATTAGTTCTCGGATTAAGGATTTAAGCCTGGATATAGGTTTAATTGAAGGTGCTCCTCAGCCAGGTAATATAACACAGGATTATTTTTTAAAAGATTCTATGGTAATAGCCTTTCCCTATGATAAAGATATAGATCCGGAAAACTTTAAATTAGAAAATTTAAATGATCAGAAATGGATAGTTAGAGAAGAGGGCTCTGGTACTAGAGAATTTTTTAATACTTTTATGCAGACTAATAAGCTGACACCAAAAAAAATCATGGTTTTAGGAAGTAATTATGCTATTAAAGAGGCGGTGAAGAATAATCTTGGAATAACACTTATTTCAAGTCTTGTTACTGCCAATGAAGAAAATAACAATGAATTTTCTTTATGTAGTTTAAATAATTCTCTTTATAGGTATTTTTCATATATAATACCCCAAAACATCACATTAACCAAAGCAACTAGTACCTTTTTAGAGGAACTAAAACTCTTTTATTCTTCCACTAACAAATAAAAAATGATGAATTAAGGATAAAACTCCAAGGAGTTTTAAAAAATATTTTTCTAAAATCCCGTGGGATTTCTGCCTTAATTCATCATTCATAATTCATAATTTATCATTAATTAACATTTCAATTGTATAATCGTGCTGCTGTAGGAATTTAGTTTTATTTCTATTTCATTATTGTTAATAATATTTATTTCATCATTAACAAATCCCTCACCGCTATATCTATATTGGTCTGTATTAATGATTTCATGCGCTTCCTTAAAGCAGTCTAATTTAATACGAAGTTTATCGTATTTTATATTTCCTACATTCATTACAGTTAGATACTTTATATTACCTTTTCCTCTAACAAATCCATATAAACAGCCATATTCTTCATATAAGTCAAGCCATTTAAAATACTCCCTGCTATATTCATTTTCAAAAACCTCTTTGGTTT
>CAKVNP010000531.1 GCA_934777095.1 uncultured Clostridium sp.
ATCAAGAGAAAATAATGATTCATTGCTTTGTGCAACAGTATCACCTTATAATAAATATAGTTTAAATAGTTTTTTAGATTTAGGATATGAAATTAAAAAAGAAAAATTAAAATATGGCGGCTTAAAGAGATATGTAGTTGCTAAGCAGTTATAGTCTAATATTAGGTATAGAAATAGATTTATTAAAATTCTTACTGAAGAATTCTAGTAAATCTATTTTTTGTTTTATTGACTTTAAGTATTATTTGTATTATTATAAGCAATACAAAGGCGGTGGATTTATGATTATAAAATTAGATATGGCAAGTGATATTCCTATTTATGTTCAGCTTAGAAATGAAATAGTTATGGGAATAGGCAAGGGCGATTTAAAATTAGGAGAAGGATTACCAACAGTAAGACAAATGGCACAGGATATTGGTGTTAATACGATGACTGTAAATAAAGCATATAATATATTAAAAAATGAAGGCTTTATTGAAATTGATAGAAGGAATGGAGCTAAGGTGAGTTTAAATATTGATAAATCAATAGAATATAGAGAAAAGAAAGAAGCAGAACTTGAACTTTTAATCGTTGAATGTGGATTAAAAGGGATACAAAAAGATGATTTTATGAAGATGTGTGAAAAAATATATAATGAGATGATTGGCTTAGATGGCGTAAAGGGATTGGTGTAAGATGTTAGGTTTTATTTGGTTAACTATGAGTATAATTCTTTTGATTATATGTTACTTTGAAGCAAAAGGAGCTTCAAAGGTAAATAAGAATATTATTTTAGGAGTGATGTTACCTCCTTTAGAAGTGAAAAACGCAGAAGTTTTAAAAATAACAGATAATTTCATGAAACAGTGTGTGAAGTTATATATTATTGAATTTATTTTATGTATTCCGTGTGTATTTTTTAGAACTGTTTATCAGTTTATTTATTGGTTTGTATGGTTCTTTACAGCATATTATTTCCATTACAGATTAATATGTAAAAATAATAATAAATTAAAGGAGCTTAAAAGAAAGAATAATTGGCTGCTTCCCAATAAGCATATCTTAAATATAGATACTGAAGTTACTAGAATAAGTAATAAAATGCCTATATCTAGCTGGTGGTTTGTTATAGCTTTTATTATTGGATTAGTACCTATAGTTATCGAGCTTATTATAAAAAGTGGGTATAAAAGTAGTTTATTAATCAGTGTTGGCACATCTATAATTACCAATGTATTATTTATGGTTTTATTTAAAATATATGCACTTGGCAGAACAGTAGTATATAGTGATGATACTAAAGTGAATATAGCCTGCAATAAAGTACAGAAAAGAACTTGGAGTATTATTTACGTAGTATCAGCAATTATATTAAGTGCAATAAATACATTAATATATGTCTCAGCTGTGATAGCTGATTTTAATGTAAATACATTAGTAATTACGATGCTTATATCACCTTTATTATTAATAGTGGCTATTATTTGGGGAAGAAATCATATAGTTAAGGTGCAGAATAGTCTTATTTTAAATAGCGGCAAGGCAGTATATGTAGATAGTGATGAATATTGGATTAACGGAATTTTTTATAAAAATCCTTATGATAATAGAGTTAGTGTTGAACCTAGAATAGGATATAAAGCAGTTTATAATTTAGCGACCAAAAAAGGAAGAATTATTGAATATGGAAGCTGGGTATTTGCAGCAATTGTAGTAATTTGTGTAGTAACAATGATGTTAATCATAGAAACAGT
>CAKVNP010000532.1 GCA_934777095.1 uncultured Clostridium sp.
AGTACATTGTCCATGTACACTTTAGTTCTAAGCTGCAATCTACTATATGAAAAAGCTTCACCTGTTACAGACCATCCGGAAGTTATTCCATCACTATATATTAGAGTTGAGTCTTTATCTAAATAAATTTCATTATCTTGTTTATAAAGAGCATCTTTATACAAAATTACATTATCAGTTATATACTCTAATATTCCATTTCCTTCTATTTTCAACTGTGTTTCTTGTATTGCTGCCTTTTCATTAAGGCATTTATATACTTTTGTAGCTGCTTGTGTAGTTATTATTGCCCTAGCATTATTCTTTACTAATACACTGTACTTATACTTTTCGCCTTCAACATAGCCACCACCTAGACCCAAAATATAATATGCAGATATTTTTTCACTATCTAAGTGCATCGTAGGCGATATTTTTATTAATCCTCCGAATCTTTTATCTGATACTACAGTAGTACCATTTATATTTTCTAATACTATATTAAACTCTCCTGCATACTGATTATTTACCATATTATTTAATTCCTTCTAATAAGCAGTTTTTCTTTATCCATTCTAAAACTTTATTTACACCTTCATCATTCTTTAAATTTGTAAATATGAAGGAATTCTCTTTTCTAAAGGTTAATGTATCATGCTTCATTACATCTAAATTCGCACCAACATATGGAGCAAGATCTACTTTATTAATAATAAATAAATCACTCTTTATCATTCCCTGCCCTGCTTTTCTTGGAATCTTTTCTCCTTGAGCTACATCAATAATATAGATTGAAAAATCAACTAAATCTGGACTAAAAGTAGCTGCAAGATTATCTCCGCCACTTTCTAGAAATATAATATCTAAATCATTAAACCTCTTTTTCATTTCATCTATTGCAGCAAAATTCATTGAAGCATCTTCTCTAATAGCTGTATGTGGACAGCCACCAGTTTCAACACCTATTACTTTATCTTCGCTTAATATAGAATTATTAACTAAAAATTTAGCATCTTCTTTTGTATATATATCATTTGTTATTACAGCACAATTATAATCATCCTTAATCATCCTAGTTAATCTTTCAATTAATAAAGTCTTTCCGCTTCCTACTGGACCTCCAACACCTATTATTACTGGTTTCATTAATAATCACCCTTTCACCAAAAGCTCCTAATTTAAGACATAAATAATCTAAACTCTAACATTTCATGATTTATTTGTGATAATTCAATACCAGGAGCAGTGGCTCCTAGTAACGAAAAATCCATTTTTCTAATTTTTTCATATAAAGTACCAAAACTTTCACTACATTCCTTCATTATGAGCTGCCCTTCTTTTTGCCCTAAGGGGATTGCTCTAACTCCATTTTGCACTAATGTAGAAATAGTACTATACATATGAAATGTTATAGCTTCCTCTTCTGTAAGCTCAAATGCGTACATCAGCATACCAAATACCATAGCAGGATGACCAAAAGCTTCCTTATTCATTATCTTTTCCTCATAATCTTTTAACATGTCAATTTGATATAAATCATAAAAAAGCTTTATCATTCTGCTTGCTACAAGCTTTGAACCATTTCTAGTCTCTTTTGCTATTGACTGTACTGTTAATTCTCTATCCAAGAGCCATATTTTATCTTCTTCATTTTTTTTAAGATATTCATAAAGCATCCTTATTCCCAAACCATCGCTATATATGAAAACATTATTTAAAAATACCTTTAAGTATTCTCTCATACTTTTACTATCCA
>CAKVNP010000533.1 GCA_934777095.1 uncultured Clostridium sp.
TCTACTCTCTCACTGGCAAGGATAATTTCATAGAATTATTTAAAGTCTTAATTATATAATAATTTTGATTTTGGTTTTTAAATTCTCTCTCTTCAATTAAGTCTATTGCACCTAAACCTTGGCTTGAATATACAATTATATCGCCTATATTAAACAAATAATTACCTCCTTAAATGTTTATCTTTCTATTATATCACATTTAAGCAAGTTTTTAAAATTTTATTTTATCATATTTCATTTTTAAGGTCAATATGTTCTTATATTATTTTTTGTATTTTTTTCTTTAATTATTTTATATTCAAAAAATGCATTTCATGGCGTAAAAAATGCAGCTTACTCCTCCACTTATTGCTATTTATTTTTATGGCTTTTATACTATAAACATAAAATAAAACTAAAGTTTGAAAGGAGGTCCAGATTGAAAATAATAATTGACCAAAACGATAATGTTGAAGAAATCGAAATAAAAATACGCTGTAAAAAACTTGATGAAAATTTAATTAAAATAATATCTCAATTAAAAGCTTACGACGAAAAATTTACCGGTATGAAAGATGGTAAAATCCATCTCTTAGACATTGATGATATTTACTATTTTGAATCTGTAGATAAAAAGACCTTTATTTATCTAAAAAAAGACATTTATGAAACTTCTTTAAAGCTTTATGAATTAGAAGAAAAATTTAAAAATACTGATTTCTTTAGGGCTTCTAAATCTACAATTATAAACTTAGCAAAGATTAATGATATTAAACCACTTATTGGCGCTAAATTAGAAGTAACCTTAGAAAACTCTGAAAAACTTATTGTTTCAAGACAATATGTTCCTATTTTAAAAGACAAACTTGGTTTATGAAGGGAGTGATATATTTTAAAGATGTTTAAACAATTTATTAAATTTACCACAAATTTCAAAGAATTTGCCTCATTAATATTTTCCTTTGAAATATTAATGTATATGATAATTGGTTATTTCATAGGCTGTGACTCGATATCTTTTCTAATTATCTGGGAAATGATTCTGCTTTCAATAATACTTACTATCTTCCAGTATATATTTTATATTACTGATTTATTTGCTAAGTTCCCCAAAGGTGTAACAGTATTTCTTCACTATCTCGCATCACTTGTTGTCGTACTGCTTACTAGCAAAATATTTGCCTGGTATAATTTAAACACTATAAAATCTCTAGCTATTGCTATATTGATTTTTACTTTAGCTTTTATCTGTATGGTTTTCTCAATAGAACTTTATAACAAATCTACAGGTGAAATATATAATGAAAAGCTTCAAATATATAAAAATTCAAAGGCACAAAAAAGGAGGTAATTATATGGAAGCTATAAAATTAGATAATTTAACTAAACACTATGGAAAAAATAGAGGAATTGATAATGTAAGCTTCAGTGTAAATAAAGGTGAGATATTTGGCTTCGTAGGACCAAATGGAGCTGGAAAATCCACCACCATCAGAACATTATTAAATTTAATTTATCCTACTGCAGGTTCCGCATCCATTTTAGGAATGGACATAGTGAAAGATGCGCATAAACTAAAAAAGATTATCGGCTATGTACCAAGTGAAGTCAAATTCTATGATAATGTAAAAGTAAAGGAAATTATTAACTATGCAGCATCCTTTTATGAAAAAGTGGACAAAGAGGAAATTAATAGGCTTTGCTCATTACTAGAAGTAGATTTAAATAAAAAAATGGGTGAACTTAGCTTAGGAA
>CAKVNP010000534.1 GCA_934777095.1 uncultured Clostridium sp.
ATATTGAAAAAAGGAGTGATGCATACAACACAAATGAATATACAAATATATTAAAAGCAAGATATAAATATATGAGCTCTTCTAAATTAAAAGAAAAACTAAATAAATTATTAAGTGAAGGATTTAACGATAACTTAAAGATTGAGCAAAATACATTAAAGAATGGAGTACTAAAAGATATTTCAATTACTGAAATACACACTATAGAAGCAATCGGCATGTATACATCAAGGACTATGTCTGAAGTAGCAGCAGATTTAAAAATAACAGTTGGAACACTAACTACAGCAATAAATAAACTAACTAAAAAAGGTTATGTTGAAAGAGAAAGAATTGAAGAAGACAGACGAGTTGTAATGATTAAGCTAACTAAGAAAGGAAAGGTAGCTTATAGGATTCATGAAAAATTTCATCGGGAGATGACTAGAGCAACAATAGAAAATTTAAATGAAAAGGAATCTGAACAATTAATTTTACTATTAGAAAATTTAAATAGATTCTTTAAGGAAAAATATGATTTAGCAAATAATAAGGAGCAATAATATGAAAAACGCAGTTATATGTGGATCTGGTTCATATACACCTGAAAATAGAGTATCCAATAATGATTTATCTAAAATAATGGATACAAATGATGAATGGATATATACGAGAACAGGAATAAAAAATAGACATATATCCACAGGTGAAAACACATCTGATATCGCATGTAAAGCTGGAGAGATAGCTATACAAGATGCAGGATTTAAGCCTGATGATATAGACCTCATTATTGTATCTACCATAACTCCAGATAGGCAAATGCCTTCTGTTGCATGTATGGTTCAAAAAAAACTTGGAGCAATAAATGCGGCAGCTTTTGATTTAAGTGCTGCTTGTAGTGGGTTTATATATGCTTTAGATGTGGCAGATTCAATGATAAAATCAGGAAGATTTAAAAGAATACTTGTTATAGGAGCTGAAATATTATCAAAATCTGTTGATTGGAATGATAGAACTACAGCAGTTTTATTTGGCGATGGAGCTGGGGCAGTAGTATTAGGAGCTTCAGAAGAAAAAGGAATAATATCATCATATTTAGCAGCTGAGGGGGATAAGGGAGAATATTTAATGATGGAAGATAAGCCAGTTATTAATCCCTATTCAAAAAATAATAGCAATTATAGTAAATTTATAACGATGGATGGAAGACAAGTATTTAAATTTTCCACCAGAGTAATAGTTGCTGCAATTAATGAAGTATTAAAAAAATCTGGAGATACATTAAATAATATTTCATGGATAATACCTCATCAAGCTAATGGAAGAATAATAAGCTTTGCAGCTGATAAGCTTGGTATAGCAAAGGAAAAATTTTATTTAAATATTGAAGAGTATGGAAATACATCTAGTGCAAGTATTGCAATAGCATTAGATGAAGCTTTAAAAGAAAAGAAAATTAAAAAGGGTGAAAAGATAGTGCTTGTAGGTTTTGGTGGTGGCCTTACTTATGGAGCTATGCTTTTACAAATATAAAAATATTGGAGGAATAGAAATGTTTGAAAAAATTAGAAATATAATAAGTGAGCAATTAGAAATTGAGGAGGAAAAAATTACTTTAGAAACAACTTTTGAAGATTTAGAAGCGGATTCATTAGATCTTTTCCAATTAATCGCAGAAATTGAAGAAGCATTTGATGTTCAACTTGAAGATGCAGAAAAGATTAAGACTGTAAAAGACGTAGTAGAT
>CAKVNP010000535.1 GCA_934777095.1 uncultured Clostridium sp.
ACATAATAATGTGATAATTAATTTTATTTGGTAATAAAAATCAATAATATGAAAATCTATGTTTTTACTGGAATAAAATGAGATTATTTGGAGAAAATAAAGTATTGTTTAAAATGTATTAATGTTGTATTTTTGATATAGGCAACATTTACTTGGAAAGAATGAGGCAAATTATTATGATGATAAATACTCATAAAATTTTAGCAAAAAATTTTATTAATAATTTAGATGATGAGAAAAAAATAATTATTAAAGAAAGTCAATTTTCTTGGGGAAATATAAAGCCAGATTTTGCTTCTAAGTATAAACTTAAGAAACATTATTTAGATGAAAGTATTGAAATGATAATAGGTAAAATATACTTTTTATCATCCTTAAGTTTAAGCTATATATATAATGTTTATGGAATAAATAAGTTTAATCAGGAACTAGGGGTTATCTGTCATTTTCTCTGTGATTATTTCTGCCTTCCGCATAATCAAAGGTGGGAGTTTAAAAGTGCAAATGTAGTAAAAGAACATTTGAAATATGAAAAAGAATTAAATAAAGTAGCTAAGATTGTAAAATTTCCTAAAATAATTAATAGAAATGTTTCTTCGGCAGATGCAGATAAGTTTATTTTGGATTTAATTAAAGCTTATGAGCAGGAAGAGGGCTATGTTAATGATTTGAAATATGCATATTATGCATGTAATACCATATTGAATATGATAATCGGTGAAATATTGTACAATGAATTGCAAATTGAATTTGGATAAGAATAATTTATAGTGAGATAATAAATATTATTATCCAAAATGAGGTGATAGTTATGAAATTATATGGATATAAAGTAAATGGAGAAACTGTCTTTGGTGATACTCATAGAGCTATGGAAAATGGATTAGAAGTAGTAGAAGTAGAGTTAACTATGGAGCAGGCTGAAGAAATTTTAGATGGACTAAATAATAATGGTGCTATTGAATAATAGCACCATTATTATTTGTAATATTACAGAATAGAACTTTATGTAAATATTATCTATTTTGGAGATGGTTATTATGGAATAAAAGAAGCAGCAAACGGATATTTCAACTGTAGTCCTGATGAATTAACAGATGGGCAAGCTGTTATTATAGCTAGACTTCCACAAGCGCCAGAAGACTACGCACCTTCAAGAAATTATGCAGAAGCAAAGGAGCGTAGTAAAACAGTATTAATGAGTATGGTTAGAAATATGATTATTTCAAAAGAAAGAGCTGATAGAGTATATAATACTGAGATTAACAAAGCATACTTAGCTTACTAATAAGGAATTCTTTAGAAGAATTTCTTATTTTTTTATGTATATTTACTTTTTATAGGCAAAACCTAATATTAGAAAGGTGAAGTAGTATATTACTTAATAATAATTATTATTTACAAAAAATTATAAATGGTGTATCATAAGATTAAAGATTAATTTGTTAAAAATTGAACAATTTCTTAAGGAGGAAATAAAATGAAAGTAATAGTAATTGGATGTACACACGCAGGTACAGCAACAGTAGTAAATTTAAAGGAACAATATCCTGATGCAGAGATAACAGTTTATGAAAAAAATGACAATATATCATTTTTATCATGTGGGATAGCTCTAAATGTAGGTAATGTAATTAAAGATACAAAGAGCCTATTTTATAACTCACCAGAGAACTTAGCAAAATCAGGTGTAAAAACAAATATGAAGCATGAAGTCTTAGAT
>CAKVNP010000536.1 GCA_934777095.1 uncultured Clostridium sp.
TTTGTTAAATATAACCACTGCTAATACAAGAAATACTATTGCATAAATGATTACCGAGATTAAGTTTTTAAATATATCTCCATAGTTTCCACTTAACGCTGCCCTGGTTGCATCTACTGTATATACAAAAGGTAATGCACATGCTATAGCTTTAAATGCTCCACCAACTAAATTTAAATCAAACCATGTCCCACTAAGCCATGCTGTTAAATTAGTTAATAAAGCTCCACATATTCCGCCTACCTGTTTTTCATTAAATATACTTCCTGCCAACAGGCCAATTGAAATAAATAGAATATCTGCAGGTATTAATACTACTAAAGCCAATAATACATTAGTGCTTATTTTTAACCCTAAAATAAAAGCTACCACAAAGCAGATTAAGCTTTGAAGTATTGCCATTGGTAATAGTGGCAGCGTATATCCCAAAATAAAATCTTTTGCTGATAAATTGAATTTTTTGTTTTTTATTAATTAATTTTCATTAATAACCTTACTAAATAATTCTTAATAAAAAAGAGATAAATAACAATATTAGTTATTTATCTCTTGCCTATCAACTTAAATTATTTAATCATTATTATTTTTTATTTCTATTAATTCAAGCCATCCATCATCATTTTGCTCTTTATTTGCAAACCTTAATGTTTTACCATTCTCCATTGGATTAATTACCTTTACAGAAATAGTATATCTTGAATCCCGAGATAAATTTATCTCATTTAAAATATAATCAAAGCTATAATCTTTATTAAGTTCTGTTATATCCTTTAAGCTCCAGCCTGTGCTCTCTTCTTTTATAATAGTACCTTCTTCATCACTAATTCTTAATTTTATATCCCAATCATAATAAAATGGTGCATTTCCTATATTCTCAGCTATTAGTGAAATATCTAACTTATTGCTTTGTATCTTTACCTTACATTCTTTTATGGTAAAACTATACCCGAGATTACTGGCAGCTAAGATTGCATTTTCCTTTTTTATGCCTGCATATTCAGTAATTTTACTATTTAAGCACCAGGAATGATGCATTAATGATGCATATTCTTCCCATTGTGGATTTACCTCATTAAAATATTCTTCCTGTTCTGCTGGCGCAAGCTCTCCACCAATTGCACAGCTCATCCATTTATTATTCACTTTATTCTCTATCATACTCTGATAAATGTATTGTGAATCAACTGGAAACATGTCATCATGATAGCCGATATTATTATCAGCAATAGATTCTTCCACTTCGCCAGCCATTACTTTCGTTATTACAAAGTTCTTTTCATAAGCATCTGCAATCCTTATATATGTTTCTTTTTCAGGATACCATTCTGAGTAGGGATAAGTATGCCATTCCCCCCAGAAACCTATCAGTCCGCATTGGATAAATCCAATTCTAGGATCTCCATCATATTTACTGCCAAATGCTTCAATAAAGTTAACAAGGGCTTTTTGTAGATTTTTATCTGAATAATCAGGGCATATTCCACTATCCCCACCTATGCTATATTCAAATACCTCCAGCCCATCATTAAATAAAAACTGGGGAATTCCCGACTGTCTACCTGGAAAATCCAGATAAAATCTTATAATTGCTTGATTTCCCCTGCTTCTTGCTGAATTTAATGCATTCTCTAATACATCCCAATTAAACGAATCATACTCCTTCTGCACATCACTTAAAGGAAATGAATAATATTCTAAGCTATGTGGAAAATCTGTTATTGAA
>CAKVNP010000537.1 GCA_934777095.1 uncultured Clostridium sp.
CCCTAATTCTATCTTTAGCCTTCGTAATTGTATCTTCATAATATGGCTGCATAATTGACATTATTGTAATTGCAGCCCAGATTATTTTATAATAGCCTAAAGTTTCACAGCCAAAAAGCACTATAGACATTGTAATAGCCATCCTCATTGCAAACTTAAATCTTATAGAGTTAAAATGCAGATACTCAAAAAAAATAGTTTTCGGCCTATCTAATGAAGCTCTTTCCCACTCAGCATATACTTTATTTATATCTTTCTCACTTAAACCAACTAATTTCTTAATATTTTCAACTAGCAGTCTTATAATATCTTCTACTTCATTTAGCATACAATTATTTTTTTCTAATATATCATTTAATTCTAATAAATATTGTTTATCTTCTTCTGCTAAATATTCTGTAATATTATTTATTATCTGTGATATCATAGCTAACCTATTTTTATCTTCTTCATTTCTTAAATCTATTTTACTTAAATATAGATTTATATTTTCAATGCAGATAAATATCTTAAACTGTATCCTGCCAAGATTAGTAGTGAGATATTTTTTATGTCTTGATACATAAAGCCTATATGCTATACTTCTTACTAAATTTGAACATTTTTCTGAAATAGATTTATCATTTATTCCATTTTCAATATTTTTTATCTGCTCTTGCAGAATACTTAATGACTTATTTATTGTCTTTCCTAGCAAAGCTTTCTCCTTGCTTCTACCTATAAAATTACATATTGCTATTACTGCTACCCCAAAAATAACACTATAAATTCTGTTAGGAAGTTCATTTATGGATACTCTTGCATATTGAGTGAATACGTAAAGCATCAAAAATGGTTTATAAAATGTTAAATCATATGGTGAAATTACCATATACATTATTGAAAATACGGTAAAAAAATTTATTATTATTCCCACCCATAGATTAATAGATGACAAATAAGCCATAAATACTATTACTAAATCTAAGATCATTATCCTTATTGTTTTACTAAATGGTTTTACATAAAAATTCTGCCTTCCCATTACCGCTGATGTTAAAGCAACTGGAAAAGCCAACATTATATTTTTATCCCCAAATAAAATTCCTGTTCCTGCCATAGTAAAAACCGCTATAGTTCCATTTTTAAGCATGTTATGTACATTTAAATTATATTTTACTATCAATTTTTTAAACATAAAAAATAACACTAGCTCCTTTATCTTAAGATAGTGTTATTTTCTCAATTTTTTAAACTATGTATACCCATACTTTATGCTCCAATTCTTTAATCTATTATAATAACTTCTTAAAATATCAGTGGATTTATTTTTCTAGGAAATCATAGCTTACTTTATTCTCATTTTAGTACTCTACTTCTATACCTCGCGGTTCTACTGGTGTTGAAAAAACTATCTGAGTTTCAGTATTGCCAAACTTTTGTAGTTGTCCAATAAAAGTATCTAATTCTACTGTAGTATTATATGCTACCTTAATCAGCATAGAATAGGGACCGGTTACACAATTACATTCTAGAACATTGGGACATGCATTGATAAATGGATAAAATACTGATTTTTCTTTAGGCGGTAATGATAGCTTGATAAATGCTGTAATATTATACCCTAGCTTTATTTTATCTATTTTGGCACAATATCCTTTAATTACTCCAGACTTTTCTAGTCTTTCAATTCTTGTGGAAACTGCAGGTGGTGATAAGTATACTTGTTCAGCTAA
>CAKVNP010000538.1 GCA_934777095.1 uncultured Clostridium sp.
GATTTTATTTGTGCCTGAAAGCACGGAAGGTGTTGCTGAGGGACAGAAGACGGCGATGAAGTGAGGGTGTTTATGAAGCAGAATGGATATAAAAAATCATTTGGCCTAATAAGCATTATCATGGCAGCGTATAATGCAGAAAATACTATAGGGCAAGCAATTACGTCTGTGATACAGCAAACCTATACCGATTTTGAACTTATAATTATCAATGATTGTTCGACGGATAGGACTGTAGATGTAATAAATGAGTTTATAAAAAAAGATACAAGAATAAGACTTATTAATAATAGTAAAAATATGGGCGTGTCATATACCCGTAAGCATGGTCTTGATGAGGCGAAAGGTTATTGGATTGCCATTTTAGATAGTGATGATTTATGGTTGCCTGAAAAGCTGGAAAAGCAAGTTGAATTTCAAAAGAAGACTAATGCTGATTTGCTATATACTGGTTCAGGATTTATGAATGTAGATGGTAAGCAAATTAATTGGGCGCTTAATGTACCAGAAATAATCACGTATAGGCAATTGCTAAAGCAAAATATATTGTCAAATTCATCAGCATTAGTACGTAAGGACTTATATGAGAAATATTATGCAGTTGGAGATGATATGCATGAGGATTTCGCTATATGGCTTCAGATTCTTAGGAACGGTATAAAAGCTTATGGGATTAATGAGCCACTTCTTATATATAGATTAGATGATAAGTCTAAATCTGGTAATAAGCTTAAAGCAGCAATGATGAATTGGAATACTTATAGGTATATAGGATTGAATGTGTTGGAAGCGGCTTATTATGAGTTTTGGTATGCAATCAATGGATTATGTAAGTACAAACATTTTAGATAAATTTGTTGGAGGGAAAAATTATGAAGACAATGATTTTTCGTTGTAAAAGCAAATAATAAAATATGAAGAATATAATCCTTAGGAAACTTTACTGCATATGCGAGCAGAAGTGCTTAGAAGTAAGTGCAGACACAGATAAGATTATTTAATTTTATAAAAGAAGCTTCTTTGATTAGCTTTATGTAATATATAAAATCTTGCTTTTTATGAAGAAAATAAGCAATTGAACCTAATGGTCTCAGAAGATTTATATTTAAAAATATTTTTGGATAACGAAAATTTTAGGAAGTGAGAATAGTCTAAAATGAATATATTATATGTTTCAAATTTAACAGGTGATTTATGGGCAGGACCTAATAATAGTGTTCCTGCACAAATCAAAGCTCAGCCTAAATTAGATAATGTGTTTTGGTATAACGTAAATAAAAATATTATTAAAGAATGGGGAGCACTATATCATAATTTATTAGAATACCCTTCTGAAAAATTGGCTGATTTACCGCATCCTTTTAATAAACCAGATATTGCTGTTATTGAACAATTGTATTGTTATCCATTTTCTAAAATAGTTTCTGATTTACAAAAAAACAAAATACCCTATGTAGTTATACCTAGAAGTTCATTAACGGAACGGGCGCAGAAACATAAGCACTTAAAAAAGATTCTTGGTAATTTAGTGTATTTCAAAAGAATGTTAAAACAAGCAGCTGGCATACAATATCTTACAAGTCAAGAATACTTAGAATCAGGAGATAAGTGGAATAAAAATAATTTTATTATACCTAATGGAATATCAATAAAGAAAGAAGAAATATATAGTGAAGGAGATAATATCATAATTAGCTATATTGGAAG
>CAKVNP010000539.1 GCA_934777095.1 uncultured Clostridium sp.
ATTATATACCCTAAAGTACAGCATACAGCTGCTAATAAAGCATATTTAGGAAGATATATCTTTTTAACTTCTGATACTCTTAAACCAATGGCCTTAATTACACCTATCTCTCGATAATCATCTTCAATTTTAGCTAATAAGGTAAATCTGATACACATAAAAGCAATTGCTAAAACAAGAATGCTAGAAAGTAAAATTACGATAATCATCATGCCGTCTGATAACGCATTAATCATTTTGAATAAAGTATACGTTATTGTTGGTCCATTACTTTCTAAGCCAGCTGCATTATATTGGCTTTCAAAATCAGCTATATCATTTAAAGAATTTAATCTAAATTCAATTAGATATTCAACGCTGCCCCTGCCTCTTAACTCATTGTAATCATTTTGACTCACAAGGTATCTTATAGAAGAAGCTAATGACGAATTCATTTGTGAATCTCTGCAGAAGCCAGCAACACTAAATTCCTTTCCACAGATAGTAACTTTGTCACCTATTTCTGCTTTTTTCTCTTTCATGAATTGAACTTGGAGATATATTTCACCATCCTCAGGCTTAATTACACTATTATTAAAGTCTAAAAGATAATCAAACCTTTCTCCTTGAACTGTTAGCCCATTATCCATAATACTACCTGATAAATCCTTACCATTTATCTCAAGGTCTGAACCTTCAATATTTAAAAATTCCATCACTTGATATTCATCGACTAAATCATTATTTAAGGCAAAACTTTCAAGTCTTTTATTATCAATCTCTCCAGAATGCATTTGCATAAAATGTGGGGTTTTTGATTTATCCATTAACGTATCTATAGCTCCATGATTTATTATTCATTTCTATAATATCCTCCTAACCATTAATTAAATAGTTTTGTAATAAAGCCTAAGCCTCCTTCTGGAGTACCTAATAATCGTTCAACATTATAAATAAATGCAATAATTCTTTTTTGTCTATCTTCTAGCAAACCTGTCATTGGATTATCAAAAGCATTTTGTACATATATAACAATCATTTCAACAGTTTCATAAGGATATCTCAATTTAAATATCCCTTCAGTTATTCCTTGATTGATAATTTTTGTAAGTATAGGAGTAACACCATTAATCATTGTTGATAGCTGCTTTTGGTGCATCAAGGCATTTTGCGGCTTATGAATATGCTGCATTATTTCCTTGCCTTGATCTTCTTTAAGATTTAAAGCAGCTATTGCCTTTTCCATCTTTTCAAAAACGGGAAGCGAATCATCATCTGCAATTTGTCTGGAAGCTGCTAATAATTTTTCACTTGTCTTTTCAATAATCCCATCCATGATATCTTCTTTAGATTTAAAATAATAATAAAGTGTCCCCTTTGCTATTCCAACTTCATTTATAATATCTGCTACACTTGTATTGTCATAACCTTTTTCGTTAAATAGCCTATTAGCTGTATCTAATATTTCATTTTTTCTCTCTTCCGGAGTTTTAATATTTCTCATCTTCTATACATCCCTCTCGACTGACCGTCGGTCTATTAATTAACTTCATAATAACGCTCTTGAAATATTTGTAAATAACTTGGTAAGTTTTATTAATATTATAAAGGAATAATATTTCAGAGTGCTTATGTACCTATTTACTAAATTATTTTTATAAAGTTTTATCGTTAGAAATAACTAAACAAAAAAACTCTCTTTAAGCTTAGTGTTTATTC
>CAKVNP010000540.1 GCA_934777095.1 uncultured Clostridium sp.
CTTTAAGATCACCTTTAGCATCAGAAATAGTTTCTTGATTAATTACTATCTCATTTACATGAGTAGTTCTATAACCTCTTTGTTCACCATACATTTCTTTATTTAGCCATTCAGCGTGATAGAATATATAAGATTTATTATTTAGAGTTATCATTGAATGATGATTGTTGCCGCTAGTACCGAATAAAGTATCTGGATTATCTAAGCAAGTATCTTGATAAGTAAAAGGTCCCATTGGATTTCTACTAGTCATATAGGCAATTTTTCCTGTGCCTGGTACCTTGTCATTAGGTCTTTTTGAAAAATTTGTACAGTAAGAATAATAATAAATATTATCTAATTTATTGATGCCTGAATCTTCAAAAAGATAAGGTATATCAAGGGTAGTAGGAGAGTCACTTGTTAATACACCAATTCCATTCCCGTTATTAGCAAAGTAAAGGAAAAACTTTTCCACACCATTTATTTTTTTGTGGCAGGCAGTAGGGGCCCATGAATTATCAGCCCATTTAGCAGCACCGTCACTACCAGCTGCTTTTATTGAACCATGATCAGTCCAATTTACCATATCCTTTGAGGACATACAGTTAATACTTACTATATCGCCATATGTGTTAGCGTTTACATTAGGCGCAGCAGTATTTCCATCATTAGTGCAATATACATATACAGTACCGTTATATTCCATAGCACAAGGATCTGCGTTAAATTTATGAGTTATGCAGGGATTGTGCTGGGTTAAATTTTTGTAGCTTTCGGCTAAAGATATAGACAAAAATTGTGATTCATAGTCATAAAATTTAGCTTCTTTTCTTATTGTCTGCATATTATTTTCTCCTTTCTTTTATCATTATAAAGTAATTTAAAAAAGTAATAATTTAAGATACAAATACATTTTACCATATTTTAACAGTAATAATAGTTACTTTAGTAATATATCTGATATTATTTAGTAAATACTATTTTTACTTTTTCAAAGATTTATAGAAGTAGTAAATAGTTGTGATAATATGGACATTTTTTGTGGTTTCAACAGATAACTTTTTAACTTAGATAGTTTAATTTTATGGAGGATAATGGACTGTGGTAAAGAAATATGTTTATTAATATAAATCATGTACGAAATAAATAAATTAAGCAGCTAGGATAGTAAAATGGTTATTACTATCTTAGCTGCTTTTATGATGAGTGAGGGGTTGTTTGTGATTAATTTAATTTACAGTACAATTAATTGTAGTACCGATAGAACCAGTTCCTTGAACACCAAACTCTGTGCTGGCTCCTTTTTCAAGAGTAGAGTTCCAGCTTACTGGCGTAATTACATAGTAATCACCTGATTCTTTAACATTAACATTCCAGCTTGAACTTATATTGATATCGCTCTTTTTAACCTTTAAAGTCCAAGTATTAACCTTTGCACTAGTATTATTAGTAATTTTAAAGTTTACTTGATAAGCTGATCCCCAGTTATTAATTGTATAATCAACTTTTAACCCGTTAGGATCAATTGGTGTGTTTGAAGTACTTGAGTTACTTGAACTAGAAGAATTATTTACCGCTTCAAAAACCCATTGCTGATTTGAATAACCACCATAAGTCCACTGACATACGTTAGTTCCGTCAGTTTTACCAAAGTTATAATCATCTAAAACCTTTGTTAAGTTACTGCATTTTGTAGCAACTATATAAGCT
>CAKVNP010000541.1 GCA_934777095.1 uncultured Clostridium sp.
CTTATGAATAGTATTAACCTAGTGAAATGCTATTAATATTTATTAGCAATAATCTAATTTCAAAATCCACAAGAAGTAAAATATCATTTATCAGAGTGTATTTCTAAGGAATTTATTTTTATCTAATTGTTTAAAACACTACAATTAGATAAAAATATTACTACCACTGAAGATATATTTAAATATCTTGCCGATAGTGATAAAGCTACTTGAATTTGTTGTAAACTAGTGTAAATAAATAGAATAATTCTATTTTAGCTAATACTAGCTAGGTATATTACTTAATAGCAAAGAGTGTTACAACAACAAAGAATATTTTATAATAAGCACTTATTGAAATGTAGGTAATTTTAATATATATTTTAAATATAAAAAAAATAATTCCTAATAATAACTTATATGCTATTAAAATAGTCAAATGGTATAATAAACCTGAGGAATATAAACAAAATTCGACATAAAAACAAAAAAGAATATTTTATAATTAAATTATAAAGGTTAATTATGAATATCGTGGTTTAATTATAAATTAATGAAATTGAAAAAGTGAGTGTTGTTATGATTGTAAGTGTCAGTAGAAGAACAGATATACCTGCTTTTTATAGTGAGTGGTTTTTTGAAAGATTACAAGTGGGGCATGTTTTAATTAAAAATCCTTTTAATAGAAAACAAATTAGTAAAGTAATATTAAACAAAGAAACGGTAGATTGTTTTGTATTTTGGACAAAGGATCCTAGTGATTTTATTAAGGGATTAGATAAGTTAGAAGGATATAAATTTTATTTTCAATATACCTTGAATTCCTATAGTGATGATATAGAAGTAAACGTAAAAAGAAAAAAACAACTAATAGAAACATTTATTAAGTTATCAAAAAAAATAGGAAAAGAAAAAGTTATTTGGAGATATGATCCTATATTATTAAATGAAAAATATACAAAGGGATATCATTATAAATGGTTTGAGTTTATAGCTAGTAAATTGTCTGGATATACAGATAAATGTGTAATAAGTTTTATTGATGAATATAAAGAAATTAAAAAAAATGCACATGATTTGCAATTAAAAAATATATCTGAAGAGGATATGGTTGAAATAGCATCTAAATTAGTTAAGATAGCAAATAAGTATAATATTATAATAGAAAGTTGTGCAGAAAAAGTAGATTTAGATATTTGTGGAGTAAAGCATGGAGCATGTATTGATAGAGAATTAGTTAGTATGATTACTGGAAAAGATTTTATAAATACAAAAAAAGATAATATGAGAATTGGATGTAATTGTATTAAGAGTATAGACATTGGAGAATATAATTCCTGCTTACATAAATGTAAATATTGCTATGCTAATTACAATAGTGCATTAATTGAAAAAAATTTTAATTCTAATAATATTAAATCACCTTTATTACTTGGAGATTTAGTGGGAGATGAAAAAATAACAGAGCATTATTTATGCAAAGAAAAAAATAAAAAAAATGAATTTGAACAAATAAATTTATTTGAGTAGGTGTAAGCTAATGGATAATATTTATGAAGAAATAAGTAAAAATAAAGGACGTTATGAAAGAAAAATAATTGATTTCATAAAAAGTAAAAATACATTTGGAATATATTTATTAACTTTATATAGTAGATTAAGAAATAGATAGTGGAGGATTTAAATAATGAATATAAT
>CAKVNP010000542.1 GCA_934777095.1 uncultured Clostridium sp.
TAAGATACATGATACTGCTAAAGTCACGGCTATACCTATTACTACTAAAACACTAATTGATAATGCAGGAATAAAGCTATTTATAACTTTAGATGAGCTTACGGCAAAAAATACTGAAGAAATAGCAATCAGAGTTGGAAATCTTCCATTACAAGGCACAAAATTATTAGTAATTATGGCAATAAGCCTTTCTCTAGGAGACTCTATTATTCTACAGCCTATAACACCTGCTGCATTACAACCAAAACCCATACACATTGTCAAACACTGTTTTCCATGAGCACAGCACTTTTTAAATAAATGATCTAAATTAAAGGCAATTCTAGGAAGATATCCTAAATCCTCAAGTAGGGTGAATATTGGGAAAAAGATAGCCATTGGCGGCAACATAACAGATACAACCCAGGCAAGTGTCCTGTATAATCCTAAAACCAATATACCATGAATTATATCTGGCACCCCTAAAGCATGACACCCGTTAGTAAGTACATCCTGGAATGAAAACAGTACTTTAGATAACAGCTGTGATGGATAATTAGCCCCTGTGATGGTAATCCAGAAAACAACTGCTAAAAGTGCCAGCATAATTGGGATACCAAATATTTTGGATGTTAAGATATCATCAATTTTTTTATCTCGATTACGTTTTTCCTGATCTTCCTTAACATACTTTTCTTTAATAATTTTCGCCTTATTATAACTGTACTGTGTTATTAATTCCCTAATCCTTATCTTATTAAAATCTAGTAGCAGCTTTTTTTGAATCTCTCTAGCTACACTGGAGTTAAACTTATCATTTAATTCATCTAGTTTCTTGAATATATCTGCATCACTATCTATCAACCTTAAAGAAACCCATCTTTTATTTAGTATTTCATAATCAGCTAGCTGCTGCTCCACTCTTTTTTCTAGATTTTCAATTTCCTCCGTATAAGTAACTGTCTTTGGTGTACCAATGTATTGCTTTGATGATACTTTTTCAATTGTATCCTTTAATTCATTCATCCCTTCTCCCATACTAGCGGAAGTTAATACTACCGGTACGCCTAATTCTTTTTCCAAACCTTCTTTATCGATAACTATATTACGCTTTCTCGCCTCATCCATTAAATTAACACAGACTACTACATTACTTGATATTTCCATGACCTGATATACAAGATTTAAGTTTCGTTCTAAGCAAGTTGCATCAGTAACTACAACTATAGCATCATAATCACCATAACAGATAAAATCCCTTGCTACTTCTTCATCTATTGACGAAGAAAATATGGAATAAGCCCCGGGCAAATCTACCAAAATATATTCCCTATTTTTATAAGTATACTCACCTCTGGCATTTACCACAGTCTTACCTGGCCAATTTCCTGTATGCTGGTGCAGACCAGTTAAGTAATTAAACACTGTACTTTTGCCGGTGTTGGGATTACCGGCAAAAGCAACTACATATTGTTCTTTCTTCCTTCTTATATCAAATATATCCTCCATCGCGCTGATTTTTAAACTACTTGCTGTTAAGCCCATATATATTAATCTCCTTATAATTATTAAGCAACTTCAATTAATTCTCCCTCTTCTTTTCTTAGCGCTATCATCGCCCCTCTAATTCGATAAACAGTTAAATTATCTTTAGGACCTTTTCTTAACACTTCGATAATTGTCCCCTTTGTTA
>CAKVNP010000543.1 GCA_934777095.1 uncultured Clostridium sp.
ACATACTCTTTTATTTCTAATAAAGCCTTTTTGTAACATTCACCAATAGGCAGGTCAGCTAAAAGCTCAAATATACAGTTAAAAACAATCCCTTCTTTATAAAGATTAGCCATGCTCCCTGCAATTAAGGCTAAATCCCTCCATTTAGTCTTATTGGAAACTGTCTTCATCTTCTCTAGCTATTATCTCCTCTCTTTCGATAAAATCCTGATAATCACCCTGCGATATACTTCCCTGCGCTAATAAATAATCAAGATTATCCTTCATTAGCTCATTAGATAAAATTCTTTCGTTATCATAGATATTCCCTAACTGTTCCCTTGTCCTTTTATCTAAATAATAAACAGCAGCTACTAGTGACCTTCCTAAATAACCTGTAAAACTGCATTTTTCACAGCCTTTTCCTCTTTTATAATGCACCCTGCCCTTTCCATCTGTATCGTCCTCTACTTTGCAGCTATCACAAAGTAGTCTGATAAGCCTTTGAGATATTATGCCGATTAAAGCATCTTTAATAAGGTACTTCTTTACGCCCATTTCCTCTAATCTAAAATATACTTCCCGCGGCTCCTTGCAATGGATTGTAGTATATACCTTATGCCCGGTAAGAGCTGCTCTGATTGCCATTTCAGCAGTATCTTCATCTCTTATTTCCCCAAGCATTATGACATCAGGATCCTGCCGTAGCGCACTTTTTATCCCCTCCGCAAAATTAATGCTTTCCTTTGTATTTACCATTACCTGATTTATTCCTGGCATAATTACTTCGACAGGATCTTCTAAGGTAATAATATTAATATCTGGGGTATTTTCATGCTGCAATATAGTATATAAGGTAGTACTTTTACCTGAACCTGTGGGACCATTAACGATAACCATCCCTGTTTTCCTTTTAATTATTTTCTCTAAAACTGCCAGCTGTTCTTTCACTAGTTTTAAATTATCTAAGCTGTATTTTGAAATATTACCGTAAAATACTCTTAAAACAATTTTCTCGCCAAAGATTACTGGTGTAATAGAAACTCTTATATCATATGTATTTTTATTATGTTTTAAAGATATCTTGCCGTCCTGAGGCTTTCGCCTCTCTGTTATGTCTAGACCTGCATTAATCTTTATTTTTGATACAAGAGATTGATATTCAGTTTTAGTCATTATGTATTTAACCTTTAAAAGGCCATCTATTCTATATCTCACCATTACTTTATCTTTATATGGTTCAAAATGTATGTCTGATGCTTTTTCTGCTATGGCGTTCTTCATAATTATTTCTTCTGAATCCTGCTTCTGCCCTAAATAAACCATTTGAATGAAAAAATCCAATTTACCTTCGTCTATTTTTATTAATTCTACCTCCTTGCCAAATTTAAATTTGATTTCTTCAATATTACCATTTTCTTCACCTGCTGTAAGGACATAAACAAAACTGTTGTCTTCCTTAATGGGCAATGCTTTTATATTCCTGGCATTATCCTCTGTCATCTTCCGTATAGTCAGCACGTCAAATTCTTCTATCCTTATTTCCTTCATAGTACATCACCACTAAGAATAATTGCCACATTTACCCATTTTAAACCAAAAAGAAAAAGAACTTAATATGGGTGATATCTATTACTGTGAAATAACAGAAATAAAAAATCATACTTTAATTGG
>CAKVNP010000544.1 GCA_934777095.1 uncultured Clostridium sp.
GTAATATTGGAACACTTGCTATTCCATATTTAATAAGTATGATAGCAGCTGGTATAGTAACATATTATGCAGCTAAATTATTTATAGACATTATGAAGAAAGGTAAATTAATATATTTCTCAATATACTGCTTTATAGTGGGACTTGTAGTATTTATAATATTTTAATTAAACTACCAATTGGTAGTTTTTTATATAACAACATAATTTTATAAAACAAAAAGACTATAAGATATCTTATAGTCTTTATATTATTCAAAATCTGATTTATCTGCTAAATAATAATATAATGTATCACCATCTATTATTTCAAATTTAGATCTATTATCATCCAGCTTTATATACACGATTGTTCTATTTGTATTATTTCTAACATCTAATAATTCTCTAAAGCTACTTACTTTAATAGCATTTTCTTTAGTAGATGTCTCATGTTCTGCTTCTGTAATATAAGAGTCATATTGTCTTAAAATTTTATTAATAAATTTATCATATTTACTTATTTTCTTTGAAATAGATATTTTTTTATTAACTAGACCTATTACCAATATTAATGCAATAAGATCACATACAATTGCTGAAATATATAATACAAAATTAGTTGGTGTATTTGTTGATGTTCCATCAAATGAACTTGATTTTATAGATGGAGCACTCTTAGATATATTAATCATTTGTTCTGATAATGGTATATCTAAATACATTACTTCTGCTTTTGATATATTGTTTAATCCTTTATATTCACCATTATATTCAACATAATAATTTATTCTTAGATTACATTTAGCACTAATCCCATATTTTGTTTTAAATTCATTAGTAATTTTATTATATTTTGAATAATCAATTTTATAATTTTTTACTTTACTAATAATAGTTCCATTACCTGAATCTTTTGCTTTTTCATCAATTACTTCTGTATTTTTATAAATTACCTTATTACTATCATCTGGGTCAACAATAGTTATTATTGCTTCTGCTTTTGTTTCAGTATTATATTTTAAATTATCAGCAAAGCTATCTGTGTAACTAAAAGTAACATCAATATAATCAATTATATTAGATATGTATTGCATACCTTCATCAAGAAATGCAGAATTATAATATGAATCATCATCAAGATATACTTTATAATTCGTTGTTGCAGTTTCTTTATAATCAAGCTTCTCATATTTTCTTAATCTATATGATCTATCAGCAAGTACTATAGAAGCCAATACAAGAAATATAATCATAATTACTGAAATTACATTTTTTTTAGAAGTTTTTTTCATACTTATTCTCCTATTCTAGCGCTTCTCTTAACCAAATACTAGGTAAACCTATATATTTTATTCTAAAAGATACGGTACCTATTACATCACTTTCTTTTGCTAGATTGTCATCTACTTGGTCATTATTATCGCCTTTTGTTCTGAAATATAATTTATTGTTACGTGTTATTATTTTATATACCCTATGTGAAACAATTTTTTTATCATATCTAAAAACTAATATTTCACCCTTTTTAATTTGTTTAATTTCTTTACTATTAGTTCTTCTAGCAATTATTACATCTCCTCTATAAATATAAGGATTCATAGAGTTTGATCCAATTACAAACATCTGATATTTTATTAATCCAGAATTAAGTAAAATTATCAAC
>CAKVNP010000545.1 GCA_934777095.1 uncultured Clostridium sp.
AATTTCTGCTATTATAAAAGGTTTGTTTTTCTTTCTTATTCCATTTAACATCTATAATACTCCTTTATTATTGTTGCTTTTCTAAATAATCTTTTTTAACTATTTCGAATATATTTTCAAATCCATTTTTTAGATTTATACTCTTCATTCTTTCATTCATTTCAACTCTTAACTCATAATTCTTTATAAGTTCTTGCAGATTATTTTTTATTATACCATCACTTAAGTACTTTCCTAAACCTAAATTTAAAAAACCATTTCCAGCATGTCCAAATAGATGAGTAAGTTCCCTTTCATTCTGACATAATACCATACAAGGAACCCCTAATGATGCTACTTCATACATCGTTCTTCCACCAGATGTAATTACAACATCACTATTATACATATACTCACTTATATTAGAAACACTTCTTATAACATTAACATTTAGAATATTCTTATATTTCTCTTCAATGTATTCTTTATTTTTATAACCTAAACCTAAAATAACATCTACTTCAATATCTTCATTTTCAAATTCTAATGTTTGTAATACTCTTTCTGTGTAATTATTAGGATCTGTACCTCCAAAAGTAATAAGAATTTTTTTTACATCTTCTTTTATTTCTTTATCTGCGAACTCCTTAAACTCATCTCTTAATATATAATAGTCATGTCCCATATGGATTTTTTTTAATGGCATTCGATAATCATATAATGCATTAAAAACTATATCAGCAAATCTTGCACCTTCACCCAAGTCTTCAAAATTCACTGTATATATTTCTTGTTCTGTAAAGAAATTCATATATTCTTTATCTGTATCTAAAATATCATTTATTACTATATCAGGTTTTAATTCTTTTAACTTTTCAAAACAGTCACCATTAAATAATTCTATAGGATAATTATTATTTCTTATAATATCAATTCCAAGTTTTTTATTTTCATCCATAAGGAAGATAACTTCATGTTCCATTATTCTACTTGCTATATATAACTGTCTGTAAACATGTCCTGTTCCAATTTTTTCAGTAGCATCTGTTCTAATAACAATTTTCTTTCGCTTCAATAATCTTTCAGCAGTCCACCAATCCTCATAACTATCTATATCAATACTTTCCTTTTTATCAACTTCTATAAGATATATATTAGCGCCTATTCTACTATTCTCTAAGACACAACATCTTTTAGTTGCTAATATAGCTCCTGTTTCTCTATATTCGCTAGGTAAATATTGTCTATTTAAGCGTTTTTCATATTTAGGTATAAATTTCCCTTCATGGTCTTTCCCCCATGCTAAATGCCTATCATCACAAACACTCATCACCGTATCATATTCATTATCTATCAATGTTTCTATTGCACTTGTTAGAGTTTCATCCTTTAACAAAGGAGAAGTAGGTTGAATAGTGATAACGAAATCAAAGGATTTTTTATTTATTTTTTCTGATTCATTAACCGCGTGAAAAATAACTGGATCTAAAGTAATACTATCGCTAGATATTTCTTCACCTCTTAAAATTACTGTAGCCCCATTTTTTTCAGCGACACTTTTAATCTCTAAATCATCTGTACTTACAATAACTTCATCAATGTATTTATTGTTTTTAGCTAAATTAATCGAATAGCTTATTAATGGCTTTCCATTTAAC
>CAKVNP010000546.1 GCA_934777095.1 uncultured Clostridium sp.
CTTCATGGAATGCCCAAAGGGTGAAATTGTAGATGGGGCTAAAGATGGTAACAATGCAGTTAAATTGGTATTAGATAATTCGATTGGATTTTTTAAGACTATAACAGGTTCATCTCCTAAGATAGAAGGTGGGAGAGAGTATAAATTAAGTACATATATAAAAACAGAAAATTTAAATAATAAATCGATTTTAATAAAAGTAGAGCAATTAGATAAGAATAATAAGATATTAGAAAGTAAAGATATAGGTACAATAAGTGAGGCAAATGATTGGACTAATATAAGAGGTACTATAACAGCTAAGGAAAATGTAGATAGATTAAGAATTGTAGTTCAAAATAAGTGGTTAAGTGATCCTATATCTGGGAATGTATATTTAGATGAATTTAGCTTAGAAGAATTAGAAAAAGCACCTACTAGTATAACTTTAAGTGATAGTAGTATAAATATAACTCCAGGAAATAGTAAAAAATTAAATTATACTATAGAACCATTTGAAGCAAATAAACAAAAGGTTATATGGTCAAGTAGTAATGAAAATGTTGTTGAGGTTGATGCAGAAGGAAAGATAACAGCTAAAAATGCAGGAAGTGCTACAATAACGGCTACAATAGAAAACTACCCAGAAGTTAAAGCAGAGTGTACAGTAAATATTCAAGAAACTATGAACATTGAAAAAGTAGAGTTTGAAAGCCAACAAATAACAATAGAAAATGGTAAACATTATGTAGTTAAATCAAAAATATATCCACAATATTCAAATGAAGAATATTCACTAGTAGTAGAAGATGAGAATATAGCTACTATAGAAAATGGTATAGTTAAAGGTAAAGGTAATGGTACAACAACTATTAAAGCTATAAATTCATCAGGTAAGGAATTAGGATTATTTGAATTAACTGTAAATGAAAATATAGAAGATAAATATGATGTAGTACTAAATAAAGTATATAATTCACATATACCAAATAATTTAATAAATCCAGAGAATAATACAGTAGACCAGGAAGCTATTAATAATATAGTTACTGCTGCTAAAGGTTATTGGGAAAAAATGTACAAAGATAACTCTAAGGATTATCTATGGGATGATTTAAATGGAAAGACTACAAATGCATCTACTAACTCAAATCATATTACAAAAAGTATTGAAAGATTAAGAGAAATGTCAAAAGCATATTTACTAGAAGGATCTGAGTTAAAAGGAAATAGTGACTTATTAAAAGATATAGTATATGGTTTAGATTGGATAGTAGAAAATAAATATACTGGAGAAGGAGATCAAGTTCCTTTCGGAAACTGGTGGGATTGGCAAATAGGTGCGCCACAAAGGCTTACAGATACATTAATAATATTAAAAGATTATCTTACAGCAGAACAACTTGCAAATTATGCTTCAAAAACATCTCATTATGTTCCGAATGCAAGAAATATGAATAGTCCTACACCTACAATAAGCTCAGGAGCAAATAGAGTAGACATGTGTCAAGTAGTGCTATACACAGGATTATTAACTAAAAATGATGAAAAAATACAAGAAGCTAGTAATGATTTATTACCAGAACTTAAATACGTAACTAATCCTAAAACAAATGGTATATATGAAGATGGGTCATTAATACAACATGATGCTATAC
>CAKVNP010000547.1 GCA_934777095.1 uncultured Clostridium sp.
CCATTAGACTTCTTTAAAATCAAAGAATTGACATTTATCGAACCTGATTTTAATCGTTATCCAAATTTAAAATTAGTTGGAGCATCAAATGGTTATGAAAAAGATAAAGATAAGGTATTTGAAAAAATAGCAAAAGCAAAACCAGACATTGTACTAGTAGCTCTTGGTATTCCACTTCAAGAAAAATTGATATATAAACATTTAAATCAATTTGATAAGGGAATATTCGTTGGAGTAGGAGGTTCCTTTGATGTAATAAGTGGTCATAAGAAAAGAGCACCTAAAATATTTATTAAATTAAATTTAGAATGGCTATATAGAATATTAAAAGAACCAAAAAGATTAAAAAGATTCTATGATAGTAATGTAAAATTTCTATTTAAAGTAAAAAAAAAAGACAATAAAAAAATAACTGATAATATTTTTACAATATTTGTATTTTTAATCTTAATTGTTGGATTATTAAACACAATATTAAATTCTGATGATATAAACTATTATGAAAATAGGACAGCATATAAAATGCCTAAATTGAGCATAAGTAAAATATTAGATAAAACATTTCAAGATGATGTTGAATTAGCGTTTTCTGATCAAATACCTTTAGCAACAGCGATGAAAAAAGGATATAATTTTTTACATAATGTAACTACTAATATAGTAGCAGACATTGGATTTAAAAATGATTGTAGTAATAGATATATACAGTTAGGAGAATCTACTGTTAGTTATGGATGTGATAAAAATCTAGTGTATTATCCAGGATATATTTCATATGATAAAGAATCTTATGATAATAGGATAGCTAGTATAAATAAAACACTAGCCAATACACCAGTAGATACATATATATACTATATAGAAAAAGATACAGATATAAATTTTACTACCAATGAAAAAAGTGATATATATGATTATTTGAAAAAAAATATAAATTCAGACAAGATTTATAAGTATGAAATAAATAGTTTTGAAGAATTTAAAGATAAATTTTATAAAACAGATCATCATTGGAATTATAAAGGATCATATTTAGCATATACTCAATTGGTTAAAATTTTAACAAACGATGAACCTTTAAAATATAAGGATAAAGTTTGTTTGAATAATAATTTTAGTGGCTCAAAAGCAAATTTTAGCGGAGCAACACATTTTTATAAAGAAGAATTCTGTGCTTATGAATTCAAATTTCCAAATTACGATATATATATAAATGGAGAAAAAAGTGATTATGGAAACCAAGAATATCATATAAATAATCCTAAAAAAGATGTATCATATGGAAGTTTTTATGGATATGATGATGGTGAAATTATTTTTGACAATCATGATAATTCAAAGGAAAATATTTTAATAGTAGGAGAATCATATGATAATGCTATATTAAAATTATTAGCTAGTCATTTTAATAAAACGTATTCAATTGATTTAAGAAATTATGAAAGAGAAAATAATAAAAAATTCAATTATTTAGAATATCTAAATAATAATAATATTGATAAAGTACTTTTGATAGGAAATAAAGATTACTTTGCAATGAGTGAATTTAACTTGGAGGTATAATATGTTATTTAGTAGTTTAACTTTCTTATTTGGTTTTTTACCTATTTTATTAATACTTTATTTT
>CAKVNP010000548.1 GCA_934777095.1 uncultured Clostridium sp.
TTTGGTATTTATTAGTGTTTTCGGTATTATTTTTTATTTTATTTCAGCTTTTATTTATAAGGCAATTGCATCAGCAATAGAAAGTTTTGAGAAAAATACGCAGAAGCTTACCACCAGCGAATTTATATTCGGTGTTGTTGGGATGATAATAGGACTGATTATAGCTACATTTGCGGGAATTCCTATTGCAAAAATACATCCTATTATTGGACCTATATTATATATTCTTATTGATATTGTAGCAGCAACTATAGGAATTAAGCTTTTTATGAAAAGAAAGGATGATATAATTTCTTTAGGAATGAGCTTAAAAAAGAGTTCTATAAGAGAGAAGAAGCATAAGGGGAATGGTGAAGCAATACCAAAGGTTCTTGATACTTCCGTAATAATTGATGGAAGAATATTTGACATATGTGAAACAGGATTTATTGAAGGACCGTTAGTTATTCCAAACTTTGTATTAGATGAGCTTAGACATATTTCAGATTCTGCTGATGGACTGAAGAGGAATAGAGGGAGAAGAGGTCTGGATGTCTTAAATAAGATTCAAAAGGAGCTAAAAATTGAGACTCAGATATGGGAAGGGGATTTCCCGGAGATTGCTGAGGTTGATAGTAAGCTTCTTAAGTTAGCACAGGTTTTAGGCGGAAAAGTAATCACTAATGACTATAACTTAAATAAGGTTGCAGAATTTCAGGGAGTACCAGTGTTAAATATAAATGAGCTGGCTAATTCAGTAAAACCAGTTGTTATTCCTGGTGAAGAAATGAAGGTTGTCGTAATGAAGGATGGTAAAGAGCCTACTCAAGGTGTTGCTTACTTAGACGATGGAACGATGATTGTAGTTGAAGGCGGAAAAAGGTTTATGGGACAGGAAATTTATGTTATAGTTACTTCAGTGCTGCAGACTGCAGCAGGAAGAATGATATTTGCTAAACCAAAGGAAAGTTAGAGGGAATTTGATGATAAGTGCTATTATTTTAGCTGGTGGAAGAGGAAAGAGAATGGGTGCCGGCATAAGTAAACAATTTATAGAATTAAAGGGAAAACCTATTTTATATTATACATTGAGAAGATTTATGGCAAATAAAAATATTGATGAAATAATATTGGTTCTGCCAGAAGATGAAATAGATTATTGTAAAAAAGAAATTTTAGATAAGTATTCTTTAAAGGTTGATAAGATAGTATGTGGAGGCACAGAAAGACAGGATTCAGTGTATAATGCATTAAAAGCTATTGAAAAATCAGATATAGTACTTATTCATGATGGAGCTAGGCCTTTTATTTCAGATAGAATTATCAATGAGGGAATAGCCAATGCACAAAAATTTGGAGCAGCTGCACCCGGTGTTATGCCTAAGGACACAATTAAAGTTAAGGATAATAATAGTTTTTCAGTATCAACACCAGATAGAAGCAGCTTAGTGGCAATTCAGACTCCGCAGATATTTAAGTATGAGATTATTTTAAAATGCCACGAACAGGTTAAAGCTATGGGCCAAGTTGTTACAGATGATACTATGGTTGTAGAAGAGTATGGTTATAGGGTGTTTTTATATGATGGTGACTATACAAATATAAAAATTACTACCCCAGAAGATTTAATCTTAGGAGAAAAGCTT
>CAKVNP010000549.1 GCA_934777095.1 uncultured Clostridium sp.
TCTATGGATAGATTAACTATGCTTTACTTAATAAAATTAAGTTACTTTAATATCAGAAACTCCCTATGAGTTTCTTCCTTCTTAAATATAAAAAAATATTATTTGCGTAAAAACTGATGTTAATAAGTGTTAGAATTTAATTTTTGACGTGGTGGGTAGGACGTTAAGAAAGTGAAATGTCCGAGTGAAGCGAGTTTTTCACTTTTAGTCCTATCTGCCTAAGTCAATAATATAAATTCTTCACGAAATTAACCTTGTTTTCTAGCAAATAATATTTTTTAGTTATTTTTTTGTTTATCTATAATATTGTCTATTATTACAACAAGTGCAATTATAAATGCTTCATTTTCATATTGTACATCCACATAATAATTGTCGGTAAAAGATAAAAGCTCTTTTTCAATATTTGCAATTACTCTACCATTACTAATTATCCTATAATTATAATCAAAGAAATCTCCTTCAATTCTGAAATCCCCATAATTACTTTCCACCTCTATGCTATCTCTAAAAAAGGTAAAATTCTTTTTAACCCTTGCCACTACATTTCCATTTGGTTCAAACACTTCATAAGCTGGCAGAAATTTTAATAATTTTTCTCTAACTGTATATTGAATTATATTGTTTTGTAATACTTTAAATTGAAGTCCAAAGCTAAAAAATTCTTTATCTACAAAAAAGCACTCCTGCCCATTCACATCCTTTACCCAGAAGTCTTCTTTAATCTTAAAAAGTTTTGATTTTATATAATATCTCATCTATAATTCTCCTAAATTTTATAATAATTCTTTATATAACCTTAATACATTTTTATAAAATATCTTTTCTATTTCGTCACATGTAAAGCCATTTTTCTGCAAAGCGTCTGCAAGCCTTCCCATTTTTGAACCATTTGAAATTTCAATATTATTAGGGATACCATCAAAATCTGAACCTAGACCAATACAATCAATTCCACCGATATTTTTGATATGTTTAATATGAAGTATCATATCATCTATCGTTCCATAAGCCATTGGTTCATGAGGTGTTGGTTTAACAAAATCACCACAGAAGTTAATACCTGTTACTCCCCCTTTTTCTGCTAATATCCTTATCATATCATCAGTTAAATTCCTCGCAAAATTGCATACTTGCCTAGCGTTACTGTGACTTGCTACAAAAGGTTTTCTGCTATACTTAGCTACATCATAAAATCCTGCATCACCTAAATGTGATACATCAACAATAATTCCTAATCTCTCCATTTCAGAAACTAGTTCTATACCAAAGTCAGTTAAACCATCTTTAGTATTGGCTTTTGAAAAATCATAACTTTCATCTACCTTTAAATGTCCATCAAAATTAGGATATCCTATTCCATTAGGGTAATTCCAGGTAAGGGTAATCATCCTTACTCCTTTATCATAGATATTCTGTAAATTTTCTATTTTGCCTTCTAAAGCTCCGCCTTCTTCTAAGGTAAGTACTGAAGAAATTTTCCCTGCTGCTGAATTTACTTTTATATCATTATAGCATTTAGCTATAGCAAATATATCTTTATTTTCTTCAATTTCCTTATAATAAAGATCTATCATCTTAAGTAATGTCTCGTAAGGGTTTTTATATTGTTCTAAAT
>CAKVNP010000550.1 GCA_934777095.1 uncultured Clostridium sp.
GCTATATACTCAACTCCTGATAAATTAATTTCTTCTAAGTATAAAGGATAATCTATAGAACCTGGAATTTCATGTGCTGCAAACTTTTTATCATATAATTTAAAAAACAAAGGCAGGCCATATTCAACTGTATCATTATAGGCATAGTTATTAGTAACGATTTTATTACATTCCACCTTATTCATTAAAAACTTAGTTTTTTCAAATAATGCATCTAATATCTTTCTGCCTTCAGTATATGCTTCACCTAACTTACCCTTTCGCAAAACATCAATACTTTTATCTAAATCATCAATATTATTGAAATAAAGCCCTAGGATATATTGAATTGATAGAAAAATACTTTCCGCTGCTTCAACCCGCACTGAACTACTTTCCCCTAAAGTATATCTCTGTACTTCACTTCTCAGTATTTCTAGTGCATCATATTGTATCTTTTCCACTTCATAATCCTGTAGCCTGCCATACTTATTAAGAAGAGTAATAAGACTTAAGAAATAATGTTCTCTATTAATACCAGCTTTAATTATAGTGTCCGTATTAATAATCTTCTTCATCTTCTACCACTTCCAAATCATCTTTTATCTTCCAAAAATCATGAACTCCATGCTTAATATTATATTCAACCTTATATAGCTCCCTATTCTGCAAAAGCTCCACAGAACCTTCACAGCTTCCATTAAAAAACTCCTTCATTTTTTCAATAAGCTCATCATCACCTACAAAATCCAAAGTTTCATTTTTGTAATAGTAAAATGTATCTATCAACTCATCAATAGTATCTAAATAATTATATTGCGAAATATATGGTGAATCACAAAAATTCTCCACAAGCTTTATAATAATATCTCCACTAAATTCAACCCTTCCATTAGCCTTAAGCGATTCCTTTCTAGTAGTCATCAAAGTCTGCACATCAGCTTTAGACAATTTCAAGCCATACTCAGCAGTTTTTTCATTGCAGGCCATTATTTCTTCTACTAATTTATTAGATAAAAAACCATTATTAATCACAGTCATTAATTTATCCATAAAATTACCTCCTACTTTTTTATTAAAAACTATTGACTTTTAATTTTAATTGTGTTATTATAAAATTATATACAATTAATTTTATAATGATATTCTAGCACTCATCTGTCATTAAATCAATAATTTAATGATACATAATGAAGTGTTTTTTTTATGTAAAAAGGCAGTAATGAATTTACTAATTCACTACTGCCTTTAACTATTTATTTATAATGATGATTAAATTAAATGATCACTTTATTGATTTCCCCTTATCTCTTTCAAGAAATAATCGCTAGACTATTTCGTGAACCACTCTCTTTTCTCCCTCTCCGCCGAAGGTCCTTACTCTATCTCCTTCAAGAAATCGCCGCAGGCCATTTCGCGAACCAAACTCTATTCTCTATTCACTGACGTAAGTCCTTCCACTTGCCACTGCAACATTCACCTGCTTGCAACATTCACTTCCCCTAGGGAACATTCACTTGTCCGTAGGCCAACTTTCACTTTTATTGATTATTTACGGCCAAGTAAATAATCAATAAACTGTCTGGCAGTCCTGCCAGACACTCCGCCATGCAACATCTCCCACTTATTAGCC
>CAKVNP010000551.1 GCA_934777095.1 uncultured Clostridium sp.
TGATAATTCTAATCAACCTCATGAGGCAAATCATTTAAAGCTTGACATAAGTAGAGCTATTAAAAGATTAAAATGGAGACCAGTTTATGATGTAGATACAGCCATCGAAAAAACTATAAGTTGGTATAAAGCCTATTATAATAAAGATACTGATATGAAGAATTTTACTTTATATCAAATAAAGGAATATATATATGAAGCAAGAAAGAAATCAATAGTTTGGAGTGAATAAAAGATGGAAGAGTTGAGAGAAGAGGTTATAAAGTTATCTAAAAAATACTTTAGTGAAAAGAATAAAAGTAAAAATATAGTTCCTGGTGAGGGATATATTGCAGCATCAGGTAAAATGGTTGATGAAAATGATTTAGCTAATATAATTGATGCAAGTCTTGATATGTGGCTTACTGCAGGGAGATATGCCGATGAATTTGAAAAGAGTTTTGCAAAGTTTATGGGATTAAAGTACTGTGCAGCAGTAAATTCTGGCTCATCAGCAAATTTAGTTGCAATGACAGCTTTAACTTCATATAAGCTAGGTAATAGAAGATTAAAACCAGGAGATGAAGTAATTACAGTAGCAGCTGGATTTCCAACAACGGTAGCACCAATAATACAAAATAAGTTAGTACCGGTATTTATTGACGTTAAATTAGATAATTATGATTTTGATCCTAATATTATAGAAGAGGCAGTAACTGATAAGACAAGAGCTATATTTATGGCACATACATTAGGCAATCCATTTGATTTAAATAAAGTTATGGAAATTGCTGAAAAATATAATTTATGGGTTATAGAAGATAATTGTGATGCATTAGGAGCTGAATATAACGGAAAGCTTACAGGAACGTTTGGTCATATATCAACGTATAGTTTTTATCCTGCCCATCATATAACAATGGGTGAAGGTGGAGCGGTTGCAACTAATGATTCAACTTTGTTTACAATTATTAAGTCAATTAGAGATTGGGGAAGAGACTGTGTGTGTCCTCCAGGTCATGATAATGTTTGTGGTAGGAGATTTTCTCAACAACATGGAGAACTTCCTTTTGGATATGATCATAAATATGTATATTCTCACTTAGGTTATAATTTAAAGATATCTGATATGCAAGCTGCAATTGGGGTATCACAGTTGAAAAAGTTACCTGAATTTATAGAAAAGAGAAGAGAAAACTATAAGAAGTTATATGAAGGATTAAAAGAACTTGAAGATTATTTAATTTTACCTAAGGCAACTGAAAATAGTAATCCAAGTTGGTTTGGTTTTACTATAACAGTTAAACTAAATGAAAAATATAATAGAAACGATTTAGTACAATTCTTAGAAAAGAATAAAATAGGGACAAGATTATTATTTGCAGGAAATATAGTAAGACAACCAGTATTTACTGAAAATGAATATGAATATAGAGTTGTTGGAGAGCTTAAGAATACAGATATAATTATGAATAGTACATTTTGGATAGGGGTATGGCCTGGAATAAATGATGAATGTATAGATTATGTAATAAATAAATTTAAGGAATTCTTTTCAATGATGAAAAATCGAATATCTGATGGCGCAGATATCCCTTATTTCTTTAAGAATCTAATTGCAATGATTACAG
>CAKVNP010000552.1 GCA_934777095.1 uncultured Clostridium sp.
AAATTTGGGCTACCCCCAATAATATTGCAGTATGTCCATCATGTCCACAGCCATGCATTTTCCCCTTTACTTTTGATGCATATGAGCATTTCTTCTTATCCTCCATTGGAAGCGCATCTATATCAGCCCTTAATCCAATTACTCTTCCATTATCAGAATTCTCACCTCTGATGATCCCACATACTCCGGTACCTGCAAAACTTTTGTATGGTATACCAAGCTCGTCAAGCTTTTCTTTAATAAGCTTGGAGGTTGCAAACTCTTCATAACCTGTTTCTGGATTCATATGAAGCGTTCTTCTTATATTAATTATTTCATCCTTAATCTTTATTGATTCTTCTTTAAAATTAACCATATAGCCCCCTAATATTTAATTATTTTCTCTTACTTTTATGCCCAATATATTTTTATTGTATCCCCACTTTTTATAATATCAGTATATCCTGCTGTCTTTCCATTAAGCTCTAATATTATATTTCCTTTAGGCTCACTTAAATCAAAATCTATATAGTTAAATATCTGTACGAACATAGTTTCCTTCATATCAGGAATAACCACTTTTTTATCGTTTACTAGTACCTCTATAAATTTTGCTTCCTCTTCAAGCCCAATATTTTCATTAGATTCAATAGCTATTTCTTTATTTTCTTTTTCTACATCAGTCTCATCTACATTATCTATAATTTCTGATTTATCTTTATCTACTAATGATTCAATAATATTTTGAACCCTTTTATCTTCTTCAGCATCTGTAACATCTTTTTTATATTGATCTAAATACGTTTTTTCCTCAGCAGATTCATAAATGGCCTGCCCTACAGGTGCTTCAATTTTATCTCCTGCCTTTAAAATATATTCATCATTGGCAGACAGTTCGTTTATGTAAATTTCTTCATTAGTATTTAAAATATATTTCTTTAACTGTCCTATAGTTTCAGGATAGATAATTTCTATATTATCTCCCTCTCTTATTGAAGCGTTTAATTCTGCTTTTAACCCATTAATAAATACTATTGGCTCTAGTGTAATAAGCTCACCATTTACATATATGTCTATAGCTTCATATTCTTTTAATAATTCTAAGACATTAGCTTTACCATCTTCGCCAGCTTTTGCATAAATAATAGATATTTCATCTCCATCAAAAACTTTGCTCTCTATCGAAGCTTCTACTTCATTAATTTTAATCTTAGCATTTTCACCCTTAGTTCCAAAGCTGATTTTCTTTACACCATTTAAAGTATATCTTAAATTTTTTCCTCTCTTTGCCATAAGCATTGAAGGATCAATATCCGCATGTACTAATACATCACCAACTATATGTTCATGAGAGTTAAATAAACTAATAGGTACATGATTTAAATATACATTTACAAAATCATTTCCTTCGTTCTTTACTCCTATTAAACCAATACCTAATACAGTAACTCCTGCAGAGCCAAAATTATTTTCAGCAATACACTCTTCTACTGCCTGTCTATCTTTAATTGCTATACGTTGTGGCGGTATTTCAGAGTATTTAGCAATTTCTTCTAAAACTCCTGGTGTATGTGCTCCTCCGCCAACTACAAAAATTGCACTGGGAGATTTTCCACCATTTAAT
>CAKVNP010000553.1 GCA_934777095.1 uncultured Clostridium sp.
GAATATTCCCTTCGCTATCATAAATTTTTCCCCTTGGAGCACTATCTGAGATAAACTTTGTCGAACTTGTATCTGCCTTTTCCTTATATGTATCATATTTATATACTTGAAGATATAATAGTTTAAGCAATATTACCCCAAAAATTATAAACATAATACTATATAGTACTGCATATCTTGAAAGTTTCTTTTTCTTATTAGGTTTATTAACTATCATTTAAACCTCCATTCTTCACTGTCCATAAATTTATTAGAAGTAGTTAAAATAAATTTATATACAATTAACATAACAATGGAATTAAATACTGATGATAATAAAGCAACTGGTAAATTTACCTTTTGTTTAAATAAATATAATAATATCATTGCCATAAATATCTTCATTACTGATAATATAAAAGTTGAAATAACAGGTATTATTCTGTTTTCTTTTAAAATATTTTCTCCAATTGTAGCTGCTAAAACGCATAATAATAAATTTATTAATGCATTTATTCCATTACCTTTTACGAAAAATACATCTTGCAGTATTCCACTTAACACCCCAATAAAAACTGCTTCTTTTTTACCGTTTACTATTGAAAATCCTATAGCAAATACAAATAAAAGGCTTGGAAATGCCCCTTTAATAGAATAATAAGGTAATAGAGTGTTATCTATTACCAAAAGAATTATTGATATTAATATTATTACAATTCTTTTCATAATAATCCCCCTTAATCATACTTAACTTCGTCAGTACTATTTTTAGGAATTACTATCATTAATTCTTCTAGAGAATTTAAATCTGCATAAGGTTTAACAACTGCTCTTTTCATAACTTTTACCTTGTCATCATCCACTGTAGAAACAACACCGACAGGTATATCCTTAGGATAAATTTCCCCTAAGCCAGATGTTAGTATAATATCGCCTTCCTTAATACTAGAATCAATTGGAAGATTATATATTTGAGTTAACCCTTTGTTCTTATTACTTGTTATTCCTTGTAATATTCCCGCATCCTCATTTGCACCCTGAGCCACTACAGATACAGCTATATTTTCATTCAATATTGTTTGGACTATAGAATAATGACTCGCTGCTTTAGTTACTTTTCCTACTAAGCCTTTAGCTGTAATAGCAACCATTCCTTTTTTTATGCCTTCTTCTGTTCCAACATCAATAATATATCCATCTGAAAGACTACTTCCACTATATCCTATAACGTTTGCTCCTAAATAATCATATTTATCCTTGCTTCTTGTAAAATTAAGAGCTTCTCTTAACGTATCATTTTCTTCTTTTAAGGTATTATATTCAATCAACTTATTCTGAAGCTCTGTATTTTCAGCTTTCAGACTTTCATTTTCACTTTTTACAGTTGAAAAATTCAAAAAGAAATCAACTGTTTCCTTAACTCTATTATTAACTTTATAAACTACATTTTGTAATGGACTTATAACCGTACCTATACCACTTGTAATACCATTGCTGTCACTTTTTAAACTAAACAGAATTATACCGAAAAATGCAACTGACAGTACCACAATAGTTACTGCCAGTTTGTTTTTTAAAGGTTTCATTATTGACCTCTTTGAGTTCTGCTTAATTCATCAAAAT
>CAKVNP010000554.1 GCA_934777095.1 uncultured Clostridium sp.
GGACTAATAGTAAACAGAATAATTGAATTAGAATTATATAAATAATAAAAGTTATGGCTTAAACATTTGTTTAAGCCATATTTTTTTAGGATAAATTATAAAATATAAGAAAGACTAATATTAAAAACTAGAAGGATGTGGTATAAATGTTTGGAATAAGCTGGGTTGAATGGTTAGGATACTTAGCATCAATATTAATAGGAATTTCAATGTTTATGAAGGATATTGTTAAGCTAAGGTTTATTAATTTGATAGGAAGTATATTATTTGCAATATATGGTTTTATTATTAAGGCGTATCCAGTAGCCATCATAAATGTAATAATTGCCTTTGTTAATATTTACTATATTTATGATATTACTAAAAAGAAATGATGATATTTTGTTAACTTTTTTGTATAATTGAATCATATATTTAAGAGGGAGGAAAATATGGGAAGAATTATAGATTCAATTATAGGAATTGATGATTGTTTTAAAAATGAATTTGGTAGAGAAAGTATAAAAAAAAGAGATTTTAATAAGATAAGAAGATATTATGATCTTTATGAACCAGATGAATATGGGATAGATGATGAAACGTGGGACGACTTAGATATGGATGAGGTATTTAAGAAAATTGATCGAAGTAATAGTAGCCCAGGAGAAGCAGCACTATATTGCCTTTTAAGGAATCCTGTTCATGATAAAGAGGAATTAAAAAAAAGAGAAAACTTTATTACAGGCATAATTAATAATACGGATATGAGAATAAAAATGCAGAGCGCATTTTTTAGACTAGGCTATGATAAAAAGAATAACTTTTTAGAGATGCTTCAGGATGAAGCTGTTGAAAATAAAAGTAAGTTTTATGGTTATTTGTTTTTAGGTAAAATATTACCTTTTGTTTTAATAGCAGGTACTATTATTTTAAGACAACCGGCATTTTTAATGGCATTATTTATTTTAGTATTAATAAATATGCTGATAAACAATTATGAAAAAAAACATGTTAAGTCTAATGGAATGATTTATTTACGAGAGATTATTTCATGTGCTAAAAGAGTTAGTAAGATAGATGGCGAATTAATAAAAGAATACACTAATAAAATTAAAGCATTATTAGGTGAGCTCAAACAAATTGATTCAGCAACAAATGCTATTTATTTTGCTAATGTGGCTGGTGGAGCTTTTGAAATATTTGCAATACCTTTTTTATTAGAAGAAACAGCATATTATAGAGCTAATACTTTAATAAAAGCTAAAGAAGATCAGCTGCTGGAATTATATTATTGCTTAGGCGAGCTTGAAGCATATATATCAGTAGCGTCATATAGAAAAGAATTAGCAGGCAGCTATACTGTACCTATCTTTACTGATGAGCTTAATTTAAAGGTATCTAACGGAGTTCATCCATTAATAAAAGACGCTGTACCAAACTCAATTAAATTTGATAAAAAGGGAATAGTGCTAACAGGCACAAATATGTCAGGTAAATCCACTTTTTTAAGAATGCTTGGCTTAAATATGGTTTTAGCTCAATGTTTTAATTTTACTTTGACAGAAAGATATGAAGGATGCTTTTTCAATATAGTTACTTCTATAAGCCCTAATGATGATG
>CAKVNP010000555.1 GCA_934777095.1 uncultured Clostridium sp.
AAATTATTAATCGATGTATATATTTTTACATCGATTTTTTTATATAGAAATTTTTGGGTATTTTACTATTTAAAAAGAATCTTAGGTATTGTAAAATGATAATAAGGATTAATGTAAATAATTGCATAAAGGGGTGAAATTATGAAAAATAAATTTAAATGGATTTTATCGATGCTTGTTGTAATAATCTTATTAATGGGAATTTTGATAATTTGGAATAAAGATATGGGTAAAGCATCAAAGCAGGTTAGGGAAACAGTAAAATTTTTAGATAATATGATTGATGCTAAAGCAATTGATGAAAATAGTCACCCAAAGGTAGAAGAAGTCCAAGAAGTTAAGAGTATATCAACCTCAAACTCTACTGTAGCATACACTTTGATTTGGAAGAATTGTGGTGTTGATTTAGATGAAGATTATAATGTAGTAGGCTATTTGAATCAAAGTGAAAATGAAGCTTTTGAAAATAAACTTAAAGAAGCAAAATGTTATGAATATGCAAGTAATTACTTAAAGACGATAATTACAGATAAATTTAAGTATAGTTCAAGCCAGAATAATGAGGATGAAAATTCATATACTTTTACATTTTATAGGTATCATAAGAAGTATCCTAATTATAATAATGAGATTAAATTGAAAATAAATAAAGAAACAGGGAAACTAGTATCATATTCAGCATTTTGTGACGAAAATATGGAGTATAAATCTAATATATTACTTACAGAAAAAAGAGCAATATCTAAAGCAGAAGAATATTGTAGTGAAATGCTTAATGAAAAGATTAAGATTTTAGGACAAACTACTAAAGGTTATTTTAATGCAGGAGAAAATAAATATGTGTTATGTTATATAATAAACTATAAGATAACAGAAGGAGAAAACCAAGACAAGCAGTATAGTATTTTAATTACTACAGATGATGGAACAGTTTTAAATAATATAGAAAAATAAAGAGATGCTTAAGTTAGCATCTCTTTATTTTTATGCCCAGACTTCGTGTTCATCAGGACCTAATTCTTCAATAGAAGAAGCTTTAAAAGTTGGATCTAAGCCCATACGTTTTTGCTCCTGATAGTCATGAAGAGCCTTAATTGCAATTTTGCTAAGAAGTACTATAGCAATTAAATTAGTTATTGCCATTAATCCCATGAAAAGATCAGCAAAATTCCAAACTATGTCCATTGAAACTATTGAACCGAAGTATACCATTCCAACTACAGCTAATCTATATAGTAATAGCCAGATTTTATTATTAGAAATAAATTGTATATTAGTTTCGCCATAATAGTAATTTCCGATAATTGAACTAAAGGCAAATAGAAGTATACAGATTGCAATGAATCTTCCACCCCACGAACCAACTTGTGATGTAACAGCAAGCTGAGTAAGCTCTATTCCAGTTACAGATCCATCTAAAGGAGATCCTGATAAAAGAATTATAAAAGCTGTACATGAACAAATTATAATTGTATCAGTGAAAACACCTAAAGTTTGTATAAAACCTTGTTTTACAGGATGTGATACAGTAGCAGTTGCTGCAGCATTAGGTGCAGAACCCATACCAGCTTCATTAGAGAATAACCCTCTTTTAATCC
>CAKVNP010000556.1 GCA_934777095.1 uncultured Clostridium sp.
GCTTTAGCTACTGCTGCATCTAAAAGTTCAACTTTGGCGCTTATAGCGTTTGTAAGGTCACATACACTTTCTAACAATCTTGCTGATGTAGTAACTTCAACATTTAAACCAGTTGCTTTAATTTCATTAATTGATTTTGCTATTTCTGCACTATATTTAACTGCTGCTGGAATAAAGCTTCTTCTTGTCATTTCAAGCATTGTTAATGCTTCTATATTAACCATTTTTGCATAGTTTTCTAGAGCTATTTCATATCTTGAGTGAACCTCTTCCCTAGTTAAAATATGATGTTTTTCAAATACTTCGATATTTTTTTCATCGATTAAACATCTAATTGATTCTACTGTAGTTTTAATATTTGGTAAGCCTCTTCTTTCTGCCTCTTCAATCCATTCATTTGAATATCCGTTTCCGTTGAAGATTATTCTTTTATGAGCTTTGACTGTTTCTACTATAATAGCATTTACTTCTTCATCTACATCACTACAATTTTCAAGTCTTGTGGCAAAATCACTTAGCACTTCAGCAACTATTGTATTTAATACAAAGTTTGGACCTGCTATTGATCCTGATGATGGACACATTCTAAATTCAAATTTGTTTCCTGTGAAAGCAAATGGTGATGTTCTGTTTCTATCTGTTGCATCTTTAGGAAGTGCTGGTAATGTTGAAACACCAATTCTTAATTTTTCATTTAAGCTTGTAGCAAGTTCTGTTCCATTTTCAATTTGCTCTAAAATAGAAGTTAATTGTTCTCCTAAGAACATAGAAATAATAGCTGGTGGTGCTTCATTTGCTCCTAATCTATGATCATTTCCTGCATTAGCTGCAGACATTCTTAAAAGTGGTGCATATTCATCTACTGCTCTAATTACTGCAACTAAGAATAATAAGAATTGTTCATTAGCTTCTGGTGATTTACCTGGCTCTAAAAGATTTTTCCCATCATCAGTAGACATTGACCAGTTATTATGCTTTCCTGATCCATTTACTCCTGCATATGGCTTTTCATGTAAAAGACATACTAAACCATGTCTTAACGCAACCTTTTTCATTATTTCCATAGTTAATTGGTTATGATCAGTAGCTATATTAGTTGTTGTAAATACTGGTGCTAATTCATGTTGCGCTGGCGCAACTTCATTATGCTTAGTTTTTGCGTAAATTCCAAGTTTCCAAAGTTCTTCATCAACTTCCTTCATATAATTTGAAACTCTTTCTTTAATAACTCCAAAGTAATGATCTTCTAATTGTTGACCTTTAGGTGCCATTGCTCCAAATAGAGTTCTACCAGTTAAAATTAAATCTTCTCTTTGATCATATAATTTTTTATCTACTAAGAAATACTCTTGTTCAGGTCCAACAGTTGTAATTACTCTATTAGCAGTAGTATTTCCTAAAGCTCTTAATACTCTTAAGGCTTCTTTTGAAAGAGCTTCCATTGATCTTAACAACGGAGTTTTCTTATCAAGAGCTTCTCCATTATATGAGCAAAAAGCTGTTGGAATACATAAAGTATCATCTTTAACAAATGCAGGTGAAGTACAATCCCATGCTGTATATCCTCTTGCTTCAAAAGTTGCTCTTAAT
>CAKVNP010000557.1 GCA_934777095.1 uncultured Clostridium sp.
ACCCATAATATTTATTTAAACTTTCAAAAATAATATTCATCTAAAATCACCTATTATCAATTATAGACAATTTCTATAACTTTTTATATATAGCTTTATTAAGAAAATAAATTTTACCATAATTTATTTATGGCAAAATTTATTTTATCCCACGCTTCTTTAAATTCTTCCATCTTCTCTTTTCCGTCATTAGTCAAAGGATAACACCATCCATTAACCCCTTTAATAATTGAGTTTTATCTGCCATACTTATTCACTCTTTTCACTTCTTCTAAATCTTATAACTAATAATATATATAATGCTACTTGAATAAACAAATAAACTAATATATATTCTTTTGGTATTAAAATTTTATTTGTTACTTTATATACTAATTTATCACCAAAATCCACAAAATAAAGTGGAACTAATATCAATGCAATCTGTATTATGCCTCTCTTAGCACCTGTTAATTTATAAATATAATTTTTATTTATAAAAACATAAATTATTCCTATACTAAAGCCAACAACACTAAAAATAACAGCTACTAAAGAAAATGGGTAAATATATTCCTTTTTTTTATTACTATACCTTTACTCTAAGGCTCTGTTTTAACAGAGCCTACTCTATAAATGAATAAAAAAAGAATTCCTCCTTAGGGAGGAATTCTAAAATTTAGAAACTCCGTGGGAGTTTTTTTCTAAATTCATCATTCATCATTCATAATTGTGAATTAGATTTTTTTAACTACTTCTGATTTTAATTTCATAGCTCCAAATCCATCGATTTTACAATCAATATCATGTCCATCTGTTACATCATAAAGTAATCTAATGTTTTTAACTTTAGTTCCTTGTTTTAATGCAGAAGATGCACCTTTAACTTTAAGATCTTTTATTATTGTAACAGTATCACCATCATTTAATACGTTACCATTAGCGTCTTTGATTACTTGAGCTTCTTCAGCTTTAGCAGCATCTGTTGCTGACCATTCGTGAGCACATTCTGGGCAAACGAAAAGGCTTCCATCTTCATAAGTATATTCTGAATTACATTTTGGGCAATTTGGTAATTTATCCATTATTCAATTCCTCCAGTTGTATATTTTAATTCTATAAAAGAATTACTTTCAATTAGTGATAAAGCATTGCTTTTTACACATGCCTCTCTAATATATCATAGTCTTCTCTTATTGACAAATATTCATCCTAAAGCTATCAGTCTCATTTATTCTTATTTCCTTTGCCCAGGTACAAGATTTAATATCTTTTATAGTTTGCTCTAAATAAATAATTTTATCTGCTTCTAGATTAATTTCCAGTATATTAATTTCTTCCTTTAAGGACAGATTTTTTTCAGACTTATACTTTCTTACTTCTGAAATTATCTCTTTAACCATTTCGCCAAATTCTAATATTTCATCATCATAAACACCTTTTCCATATCCATGTACTAAAAAATCAATATGTACTTTATTTTTATCTATATTTCGGAAATAATTCATCATGAAGGATTCAATTCCTCCACGCTTCATAATATTTCCATTTATATATAATACTTTAATCGGTTCCACAACTTATTTCCTCACTATTTCCTGATACAAATT
>CAKVNP010000558.1 GCA_934777095.1 uncultured Clostridium sp.
TGTTTTTTTTCATAATAATTCCCCCTACTTTCTTATTTCCACAGCTAAATTTCAACTTAAACTGTAAATATGTATAAAAAAAAGCAAAGTTGTCCCAAGTAAAATTACTTCGAAACGCCTTTGCTTCTACACTTATATTTATACTACTTTTTTCATATCTTGTCAATTATTTCTTTAAAATTTTGAATTTTTCTTCTATCTTTCCTTCATTTATCATTTGTACTATATCAGAAAGCATTACCTTTATCTCTTGATCATCCTCTTTATTTACTCCACTTTCCAAAACATATTTAGGACATGATGCACAACAATTTCTAATCATTGAATACACCCTAACATCTACTTGCCCGGCCTCTATATCCTCAATAGTTATGCCTTTCTTATGAATTTCCACCATAAATTCTCTATGCCCATTGCTTATTTTTATATTTACTTCATTCTTGCTTACTAATGCTACTTTACCACTAACTACTCTCATGTTCCTTCTCCCTATCTTCCTGCATTAAAATGAAAGAAATACAATCACCCCTTTCATTTTCCTTTTTATTATCTTTTTATCCATAAATTACATATATATATATATTAACACTTAATTATTTTTAATTCTATACTAAATAATATCATATAAAATAATTGCGCCTAAAAAATAAAACATACCTGTGAAACCTAAAGGTGTTAATGCAATAAACAAAGCTATTATCATCATTAATGGATGTATTCCAATAAAAGATGCTACTAAATTCTGTTCCAGAAGCTGTCTTATTATTGCTACAATTATATATCCAATAAGAAGAATTACTGCACTTAAAGTATTACCTGCTAAATACATTGAAATTATTAATATACCATATACCATCCCCGCACCAATTAAAGGCAGTAGATCAAGCACTGCTGTAATTATTGCTATGGGAAGTGCATATTGTATTTTTGCAATATTAAATATTAAATAACTTAAGGCTGCAATAGAAAGCATAATTAAAGCATATGCTTTTACATATCCACCAGAAACACTATTTAGCTTTCCTTTAATATCCTTTATATACCTAAGTCCCTTAGGCGAAAAAATCCTTTTACCCTTTTCCTCTATTACTTCAATATCTTTTATAAAGAAATAAGTAGATATTAAAGTAATAAAAATACTAATTATTGCTGTAGGTATTGATACTGCTGCAGATAGTAGCTTTTTACCTAAAATACTTATAGCATTTGTCCCAAGAGTTACAATTTCTTTTATTATACTATTAATTTTTTCCATTATTTCTGGATCTAACTGATGCATCTGAGATAATATTGAAGATGCCCAGATTTCTGATTTCTGGATTACTTCATTAAGGATATCTGGATTTGTAATATACACTAAAAACTTTTCAATCTGGCTTACAATAACCCAAAGTATACCTGATAATGATAAAACAGATAAAATAACTATGGTGAGTGTAAGAATCATGGCTGCAAAACTATTAGTAATTCTTGCTTTCTTAAAATTATTATTTATCTTTAGAATTTTTTCCTTTACAGGTCTAAGCAGTACTGCAATAAATAATGCTATTACAAATGGTACTGCATACTTAAAGCTGCCCATAAG
>CAKVNP010000559.1 GCA_934777095.1 uncultured Clostridium sp.
GTATTTTTCACATAACTCAATTAAGTTCTTTGTTCCAAATACATTGTTATAGATTGCTTCTACACAGTTGTGTTCCATTAAAGGTACGTGTTTGTGTGCAGCTGCATTAATTACAATTTGTGGATGATATTGTTTAAATACTTTTTCTAATGCTTTTTTATGTGTGATTGAACAAATTTCAATCTGAAGATTGATTGCATTACCATAGGCAATCTTTAATTCTTGTTGAACATCATAAGCTCCATTTTCATAGATATCTAAGATGATGATTTGTTTAGGATCCATCTTAGCTAATTGTCTACATAGTTCCGATCCAATGGATCCTCCACCACCTGTGATTAAAATCACTTTGTCTTTATAATATGCATACGTTTGTTCATTTGTAACAGCCAATGGTTTTCTGAACAATAATTCTTCAATATCAAATTCTCTTAAGTTACGTTTGCTTCCTGCTGTATATAATGTCGGATAGTCATATACCTTTACTTTATATCCAGCATTCTTATAATGATCGTATAAACATTTCTTTTTATTCACATCCATGTTAGGAATTGCGAATACAATTTCTTGTACTTCATAAGCCTTTAACTTATCTAATGTTGTTTCATCCGCATACCAAACAGGAATGCCATTCACTTCTCTTCCTACTTTTGTCTTATCGATATCAATAAAACAACGAGGTGTATATACTGCATTCTCATCATTCACTAGTTCTTCAGCAAAACTAGCACCTACTCGTCCTGCACCAATAATCGCAATCTTAATTTTCTGAACTTCTTTATCTGTTCCTGTAGTTAATCCAGAAAATCTATATAATAACTTACTTAAAAACTTACCCTTTGATGTTTCACTATTACTATATAAATAAGCATAACGATAAATCATACGAATACTAATTGCACCTAATAAGTTAACACAAACTAAACTCAATGCTCGATCAAAGCTAATTCTTTCTATTGGTAATGTAGCTTGTATAATAATTAAAAGAATAAAGGCAATCGCATCCGAGAAAATTAAGCGAATATAGCCTTGAATACCACCATAGCGCCATATTTGTCCATAAATATTACCAATCATTCGACAGATAAATATACAAACAAATCCTAATATAGATAATTGTAGAGAACCTGCATTTGTCAGATTCCCATTTCCTCCATATACCCATAGTAATAATACAGAAGCAATAATATAAACAATGACATCATAAATAACTAACGGCCAACGTGTATTACTCTTTTTTAAATTCTTACTCATGTAAATCTCCATTCCATTAAAAAAGACTCATAAGTTACGAGTCTATAATTTTCAACCCAATTGTCATAACTTAGATACAGTTTCCCCTACCCATTAATAATAGATAAATGATCAGTTCAATCTAAGTGCGGAAAGCCAGCTACTAAAAATCTTACCTAAATGTATCTTTCTATAACCTATAAAAGCTATATTTGAGTTATAACTAACACTTTTCTCTCAAAAATTTCTGTTAAATATTAACCCTCATAAAAGTCATTGTCAAGTATGCCTAAATGAACAAAATGTTAATCATAATCCTTTATATACGATAC
>CAKVNP010000560.1 GCA_934777095.1 uncultured Clostridium sp.
AAACTTGATATCAAGTTTAGAGTTTTATTAGAGTCTATAAGAAATCCTCTGCAAGAAATCAAGGCAAAGCCTTTATTTCGAGCATTCCACTCTTACTTGCAAGAAAACAAGGCAAAGCCTTACTTTTGCGCATCATCCTCTATTCCGTCAAGGAATTCCCGTCTATACTCTGCCGAAGGCTTTCCACTTTTGCCTTAGCAAATACTTCACTTTACGCAGTAATACTTCACTTCTGCCCCTAGGCAGATACTTCACTTTGCGCAGCAATTTCAACTTACTTTTTTCTCAATAAGCGCCACTACCATATACATCAGGAATGCCACAATAGATAAAATTACAATACTCATCATAACCATATCCATCTGGGCAATCTGACCGCCATAAATTATTAAGAAACCAAGACCTTCTCTGGCAACAAGGAATTCTCCCATTATTACCCCAACCCAAGAAAGTCCTACATTTATTTTCAATGCTGATATTAAAATAGGAATAGATGCAGGTATAATTAGATATTTTAAAATCTGCAGCTTGCTAGCCTGGAATGTTTTCATTAGGATAAGCTTTCCTGAATCTACCTCATTAAAACCAGTTAAAACAGTAACTATAGTAGTAACTAATGATATTAATAAAGTAATTACTATTATTGCTGTAGTTCCATTTCCTACCCAGAAAATGATTATTGGAGCAAGTGCTACTTTAGGAAGTGAATTTAGCACTACTAAATAAGGATCTAGCACCTTAGCAACTGTAGGCAGCGACCAAAGTATTACTGCAATTACGCCGCCAATTATAGTTCCTAGCAAAAATCCACCTATTGTTTCAAGACAGGTAACTAAAATATGACTAAATAAAGTTCCTCCTTCAACAAATGAAATTATAGATTTTAATATTCTGCTTGGGCTGGAAATTAAGAATGGATCTATCCATTTTAATCTGGCACTTACTTCCCATAAAGCAATAAAAACCACTAAAATTAAAACTCTAAATATTGTAACCTTTATTTTTTCTTTTTTTATCTTCCTTAAATATTTCTCATGTTCATTACTTATTATATCCATCTAACTCACCCCATAGCATTTTAAAATAACTGTTATATTCCTCTTCGCTTCTCTTTTTAAAAGGTGTAGCCTTGCTATTTTTAAAAGAAATTATAACTTCCCTTTTAATTGTTGCAGGAGCTTTAGTTAAGACCATTACTCTATCTGACATAATAATTGCTTCACCTAAATCATGAGTTACCATAATAGCTGTTTTTCCTTCTCTTCTCATAATTTCATAGACGTCATCAGTTGCTTTCTGCCTTGTCTGATAATCAAGTGCCGAAAAAGGTTCATCTAATAAGATTACCTCTGGATTCAAAGAAAGTGTCCTAATTAACGCCACTCTCTGCCTCATGCCTCCTGATAATTCTCCCGGCTTATGATTTACGAAATTTTTAAGTCCATAATTATCTATAAGGCTATCTACCCAGACCAAACTCTCCTTAGTAATCTTATTTTTAATTTTTAAAACATTTTCATCTGGAACATAAAAATCAAGTTTTTCTATTATTTCTATAGCCAA
>CAKVNP010000561.1 GCA_934777095.1 uncultured Clostridium sp.
AAGTTGTCCACATGTATACCCCCTTTTATTTTTAACACTATATATATATTCTTTAGCTAAAAAAAGTATACAATCTTTAATAAATATTTTTCTGCTAGTACCATAAATTTTATTACTTTTCCCCTTCTATTCTTAATTAATTATTATATCTATATATAATACGGAAAATAATAAAAGACTATTACAAATATTTTCTATTTGTAATAGTCTATTTATTTTAATAATTCTCGTGTTTTTTATCTCTTTCTAATAGCTCATTTACCATTTCTTTAGCATCTCTGCCTTCAAATAGTACTTTATATAGCGCATCAGTAATAGGCATTTCAATATCAAGTTTTTCCTTTAATTGATAGAAGGCCTTACATGCTTTTATCCCTTCAACTATCATACCTGTTTCTGCAACAGCTTCGTCCATAGTTTTTCCTTTACCTATTAGATATCCACATTTTCTATTTCTAGAATGGACACTTGTGCAGGTAACTATTAAATCACCCATACCTGTAAGTCCTAGGAATGTCTCAATTTTTCCACCAAGCTTTAAGCCTACTCTTACTATTTCAGCCATTCCCCTAGTCATTAAAGCCGCTTTAGTATTATCACCATAGCCAATACCATCACATATACCACTAGCTAAAGCAATTATATTTTTAACTGCTCCACCAATTTCAACTCCGATTAAGTCATCATTAGTATATACTCTAAATTCTTTTGTCATAAATAAGTCCTGAACATCTTCAGCTGCTTTCATATCTCTAGATGAAGTAAGCACTGTTGTAGGAATTCCAAAAGCAACTTCTTCTGCATGACTTGGCCCTGAAAGTACTACTATTGGATTATTAGGAAGTTCTTCTTCAATAACTTCAACTAAAGTCTTGTTTGTTCCTTCCTCTATTCCTTTTGCAATACAAATAACTTTAACATCCGGCCCTATTTCATTCTGTAATGATCTTGATGCTATTCTGATAACATGAGATGGAACTGCAAGGACTACATATTCACAATCTTTAACTGCTTCCTCTTGGTTATTATAAGCAGTTACATTATTAGGGATTATAAGATCTTTAATATATTTATCATTTCTTCTATTTTTATTTATATCATTAACAACATGTAAATCTCTATCAAAGACAGAAACTTTATTTCCTTTATTAGCAAGTAATATTGCTAAGGCAGTTCCAAAGCTTCCTCCGCCTATAAAACTAATATTGCTCATATTACTTTTCCTTTCTTTCCCTATACTCTATTTGAATACCTGTTCCACCAAAATCAAAGCTTTCTCTTAATTGATTTTCTAAATATCTTTCATATGAGAAATGTCTTGCATTTGTATCATTAACAAAGAAAACAAATTTAGGTGGTTTTGTTGCAACTTGAGTTGCATAGTAAACTTTAAGTCTCTTTAATGCTACCACTGGTGGTTCCTTCATTAAGATAGCTTTACTTATTACGTCATTTAATACACCAGTACCAACTCTCTTGTTATAGTTATCATAACATTCTTTAGCTACTTCTAATACTCTGTGAGTTCTTTGACCTGTTTTTGCTGAGATAAATAGATAT
>CAKVNP010000562.1 GCA_934777095.1 uncultured Clostridium sp.
GTATTATTTGTGTTCTTACCACAAAGCCAATTAGGACATAGAGGAATAAGGGTTAAATTTAGAGGTTTAGTACCAGAAAAAACATATGTCTTAGAAACTCCATATGGTGCAGTTAAGAAATCTGGCTCATATTTAATGAATCATGGATTAGAACAAAGATTAGTGGGTGACTACGCAAGCAGAATAATTAAATTTAAAGCAGAATAAATAATTTTAAGAATATATAAATGGAAAATCTAAATGATTTTCCATTTTTTTTTGTATAAAAAGTGCTGCATATCTGCATTATTAGCGGGATGGGATTAATCTGCATTAATTTAAGTAAAATATTAATAAAAAAGTAGTAAAAAGTTAGTAAAAATTCTTGCAAATGTTTTCATAAGGTGATATTATTAACTCATGGGAAATGAAAACAGTTTCAAAAGAAACTATAAGAGAAGGGAACGTGTTATTTTATGGGATTAACATTTAAAGAAAAATATTCATTTGGAGTAGGAGCTCTTGGTAAAGATTTGGTTTATGCAATAGTATCATCTTACTTAATGATATACTTAACAGATTTAGTAGGAATTTCACCATTATTTGTAGCTAATCTATTCTTAGTTGCAAGAGTATGGGATGCCTTTAATGACCCAATGATGGGAATGATAGTTGATAATACAAGAACAAAGCATGGTAAATTTAGACCGTGGATTTTAGTTGGAACATTAGTAAATGCAGTAGTATTAGTATTCTTATTTAAGAAGCCGAATTTAATTGGTGCAAGCTTAAATGCTTATTTCGCAGTAATGTATATTTTATGGGGAATGACTTATACACTAATGGACATACCTTACTGGTCAATGCTTCCATCACTTTCTAAGACAAAAGAAGAAAGAGATGAAATGTCAGTTATACCAAGAATATTTGCAAGTAGTGCATGGTTCTTAATTGGTGCATTTGGATTAGCTATAGTAAATAAATTAGGTAGCGGAGATCAAACAATAGGTTACAGCAAATTAGCAATAATTATTTCAGTAATATTTGTAATTACATCAATAATTACAGTTGTAAATGTAAAAGATAGCAGTTGTGATATGTCAGTATCAGGAGAAAAAGCAGAAAAGACAACATTAAAACAAGCAATTAAAGTAATTAAAGAAAATGATCAATTATTAGTATATATCGGTGTAGTTTTAGCTTATAACTTAGTAGCTCAATTAGCTGGTGGGATGGCAATTTACTACTTCAAATATGTAACAGGAAAAGAAAGTATGTACTCAGTATTTACAGCGTTTGCTTCAATAGCTGAAATCAGTGCATTAATATTATTCCCAATACTTTCAAAGAAAATGAGTAAGAGAAGCGTATTTAGAATGGCATTCTATTTACCTGTAGTAGGTTTAGTGATGTTATTATTAGTAGGAATATTCTTACCAACAAATACAGTATTAATAGCAACTTCAGGAATAGTAATGAAGATGGGAACTGGCTTTATTTTAGGTGGAACAACAGTAATGCTTGCAGATGTTATTGATTATAATGAAGTGAAATTTGGTTCAAGAAATGAAAGTAT
>CAKVNP010000563.1 GCA_934777095.1 uncultured Clostridium sp.
TATTAACACCAGCCTTTTCTATAGTCCATCTAGCAACAAGCTCTCCTTCTCTCCCTGCATCTGTTGCAATAACTATTTCGCTTACATCTGGTCTATTCATCAGCTTTTTAACTTCATTAAATTGCTTACCTGTCTTTTTAAGAACAACAAGCTTCATATGCTTTGGCAGCATTGGAAGCGTCTCCATTTTCCATTCCTTATATTTATTATCATAACCTTCTGGATCCATCAGACCTACTAAGTGACCCATAGCCCAGGTAACTATATATTTGCTGCCTTCTATATATGAACCTTTATTTTGATTACATTTTAATACTTTTGCTAAATCTCTTCCTACAGATGGTTTTTCAGCAAACACCAATATTTTATTCATCTTTTTACCTCGTTGTTAAAATTTTATTTTATTATACCATACTTTAACTAGTATCTTCTTTTTCTTCTTTCACTTCTAAAAAAGGATTGTCTATCTCTTTTACCTCTGAATCTTGGTCTATATCTATCCTTCCTATCATCAAACATCATTTCTTTGCATGCTCTACATCTCTCACTAGGATAATCCCACGGTAATTTCTTGCCACAATCTATACATCTCCTTTCATGATCAAGTAGATTGGTTAATAGAAGTTCATTTATCTTATTTGCCGTATTTTCTTTTTCTTCAGCAATATATCTATCATTTATCATCATATTGAAATTTTTACCAAATGAATAGTTCAGTTCTAATGATTTATAGTAGCTCTCCAAATCATCTAGTTCCTTTTTAGCACTAACATTCTTATTCAGCCTAGGTTTCTTTAAATTAGCAGCTCCTGCACTATACATCAAGCAATATTCTTCCCATAAGGCAAACACTGTCTTATTATTTTCTTCAAAAGGAATTGTTGCCATCTTAATGATATCTTTCTTAGAGACATCAATATTTAATTTTTTTAGCCTATTTAATAAATATATTATTCTAGTAACATCAGTTTTTTCATAATGCCCTTTTAAATTCATTGCGCTCCAGGTCTTTAGAGAATCGATGATATCTATATCTACTTCTAATAACGATTCAGGAATTCCAATAAAGCACTTTTTAATTTTATTTGGCTTAGCACTTAAAGCATTCTTAATTAAATTTCCATCAGTCATTGCTGCTACATACCCTGTATCATAAAGTCCTTTACGTCCTGCTCTTCCAGCAATCTGCTTTATTTCTGATACATTAAGCTTTCTTAAGGATACACCATCATATTTTCTAGTTTCTAAAAATACCACACGCTTGATAGGAAGATTTACCCCCATACCAATGGCATCCGTACATACTATTACTTCTGTTTCGCCATTTAAGAATCTATCAAACTGCATTCTTCTCGTAGAATACGGAAGTGACCCGTAAATTATACTTGTTTTAATATTATTATTAAGCAATTGTGCTGAAACTGCTAAGGCCTTTTTCTTACCAAAGACAACTAAAGCATCACCTTTTTTAACATCTTTATTTAAATCAAATTTTCTATCTTCAAAAATTAACTGTGTATCTCTTTTATGTCGGATAACTTCATAAG
>CAKVNP010000564.1 GCA_934777095.1 uncultured Clostridium sp.
ATTACATCCCAATTAACATTCCAACTTTTCATTGCATTAGGGTAATGGCTTTGCCATTTTTCGGTCACATCTTTCATTCTAGCTTGTCCTTGTTCCTCTGATGGTGCATGATATATTGTTTTAAGATCAGCAGCAAATTCTTTCTTATCTTTATCTGCTACATATTTTAATGTGTTTCGAACCTGATGCACTATGCATCGTTGATATTCAGTATTAGGAAAGGCTACATTTATTGATTCTTTAATACCAGTTAAGCCATCAGCGCAAAGGATTAATATATCTTTTACACCTCTATTTTTTAATTCATTTAAAACACTTAACCAATATTTACTGCTTTCATTTTCGCCAACTTGAATACTTAATACTTCTTTATGCCCGTCTGCATTTATACCTAAAATAATATATGCAGCCAATTTTTTAATAACATGATTATCCCTAACTGAGAAATGTACAGCATCAATATAAACAATAGGATATACTTTAGATAAAGGCCTTTGTTGCCAATCTTCAATTTCAGGAAGCAACCTATCGGTTATGTCGGAGACCATTCCTTCACTTACCTCAAATCCATATATATCTTCAATTTGATCAGATATTTGGCGAGTAGTTAAACCTTTTGCGTACATACCGATTATTTTATCTTCAATATTAGAAATATCCTTTTGACGTTTCTTTACAATGTGTTAAATATATTAATTTTTCCAATAATCCTTTAAAGTTTGCTTTATTTCTTCATAAGGCATAATGGTGGCTTCAGTAATTGATTTGCCTGATTTATTTAAATAATATTTTATCATATCATAGCCATAGGCATATCCAGCGCAAAAAGGCAGTCCTTCAGGAAAATAACCTTGAGCTTCAGCTATTTAATCACCATATAAATATGCTGTAATGGCTGCAAGACCTTGAACATCTAGAGCTTCCTTTATTAATGGCTTAACATAGTCATTTAATGTAGCTATGTCTGTTGAAGTGATCCATGGACCTAATAATTCTTCACCATATATTGAAACTGCAAAATTTTCAGCTAAGCCTTCATTAATCATCATTTCCTCTAAGGTAATATTATTGCTCCACTTAATATACTGGAACCTTACATTATGGTTGCATTCATGAGCTAAGACTGTTGGAATTCTTTTGATTCTATCTTCATCAGGAATTAATGTTAAAAATATGCTTCCAGGAATGCCTCCATCGCCACAGCACCCATCACTTAGTTTTGTATAAATGCTGTCAGCATCAGGAAGCAGAATAGTATATTTATAGGTTTCTTTCTTTAGGGGAATACCAGCTTTAATAAACATACTAAGGGCATTCTTCAAATTCCTTCATCAAGTTGTATCTGTAGATATCATCCTTTTTATCTTTATCAGCATTTAGTATTTCTTTATAAACTTTATCTGAGCGAACTTCAATAATTTTCATAAAAACTCACTCCCTTCAATAGTAATCTTAAACTATTACGTAGCGTGAATGTAAAGAGTTATTTTAGGAAATATATGATAGAATTTAAGTGAATAATTAATCAAAATAAGGGGATTTATG
>CAKVNP010000565.1 GCA_934777095.1 uncultured Clostridium sp.
GATAAGGATTATGTGGGATATTTAAGGCATCTATATAATACATTTATGCCTGAAAATACTTTATTAATCCCTAATATAGATAAGATGAGTTTATCTGAAATTGTAGACTATACTTATGAAATATCTAAGAGGGTTTATGATCTTAAAAAGATACTAATTGGAATTGATAAACTAAAAGAATTAGAAAAGAAAATTTTACTAGAGGTTGTTGATTCATATTGGATAGATCATATAGATGCTATGGATCAATTAAGACAAGTTATAGGTCTTGCAGCTATAGGTCAAAAAGATCCTGTTAAAGAATACACTATTCAAGCTTATGATATGTTTGAAGAATTAAATAAGAATATACGATGTGAAACAATTAAATATTTATATAAATTTAATTAAAATTATAAAAATATAAAAAAGCCCGAAGTGGCTTTTTTTAATATATTTATAGTTATACTTATTTGAAAGTTTTATAAAGCAAAAAACCTCAAGCGATTGCTTGAGGTTTTTTATGTGAGAAATACCGAAAAAAGAGATGTTAAAAAATTTCTTTTTTCTTATTTTGATTATACTATATAAATTAATAAAAGTCGAGAAGTATAAGATAAAAAAATGATATAAAAATAAAAAAAATAATTTAGTCAACAAAAATAAAGTAACAAAATTGTCATATAAATTATTAATAATAATTTAAATATAAAAAAATAAAAATTATATTAATATTATAAATTATCGAAAAATATTGTTGTAGTAAATTACTTATTGTAAAAAAATATACTTTTCTATAATTGTAAAATTTGTTCTTTAATATAAAACTATGCTATAATATATCTATAAAATAAAAGAATAGGGGGAATTTGATGAAAAAATCAACAAAAATATTTACAACTGGAATAATGGCTACAACATTAGTTGCACCTAATATAGTAATGGCAGCAAATATAGAAAATGAAAATCTAGATATTAATATAAATTTAGAAAAAAGAACAGTTTTATTAGGTGATAAATCAAAAGTAAGTATATCTTTTAAAGAAAATCAAAATGCTGACAGTATAACATTAAACTATTTATGTTATGATATGCAACTTAGCACAATCCTAAATTATAATCCCGAAACTAATTCATATGAAGGTGAGATAAACTTTAATAAAGACCCAGAATATTTAAATGTATGGGAATTAGAAAATATAACTATAAATGGAGAAATTGAAAAAGTATTAAATACTACCGATTTAGAAAAACTAGGATTAAATTTAGATGATTATAAAGTGACTCAGGATTATATAATCACAGATTATAGTACTAAATCTATTAGTAATTATAAGCAAAAAACATCAGTACCTGTAAAAAAACTTATAGGTGAAGAAAGACATCACACAGCAGTTAAGGTAAGTCAAGAAGGTTGGGCAAATGGTTCTGATAAAGTTATCATTGTAAATGGAACTGCAATAGCTGATGGTGTTACAGCTACTCCTTTAGCAACAGCTTACAATGCTCCAATACTTTTATCAGCAAATGATAGCGTACCAAAAGAAACTTTAGATGAGATAGCTC
>CAKVNP010000566.1 GCA_934777095.1 uncultured Clostridium sp.
GCAAATGATACTCAATCTATAGAAATGGGTAAAAATGATACTCAAAATGTTACTGTACCAGTATCTGGGAGTGTAAGAAATAAACAAGGTTCAGCTCCTGAAGGTAGAATAGAAGTTGAATTACCAACAAAGATGGCATTTACAGTAGATCAAGATGGAAATCTTCCTAGCACTACTTACACTATACAAAATAGAAGTCAAGGGGAATCAATAGATGTATCAGTAGCAACTTTCTCAGGAGGTTCAACTGCTACAGCAGGTGGTTCTGATGGTATAAAACTTCATCCAGAAGGAGATGTATCTTCTAATCCTAGTGAGAAATATAGAAATGAAGTTGAACTAAAATTAGCTAATGCTCAAGATGCTTCAAAAAGTGTTGATTTAGGTAATTTTAAAAATCTTAGCAATGAAAATCAAAAACTATTAGCAACAGTAAAATCAGGTCAAACAAATTCAATAGTATTAAGTGGTGTAGCTGGTACAAAAGATTCAAATGGTGTAGGTTCAGGTTCTACAGATGTAGACTCAAAAGGTGCAAATGAAGAGTTTAACCTTGTATTTTCAATAAAGAAACATAGCTAATATATAGCTTAAAATAATTAAGATAAATCCATAATAATTTATTATTATGGATTTATAATTATAACGGAAAATATAACAGCAAATGAAGAATAATTAATAAGGAGAGTTAGCTATGAAAAAGATAAAAATAATAGCAATTTCTATAGTATTAATTCTTATAGGTACCATAGGATTTTTATACTTAAAGAAAACATATAACAAAGATGTTAATGGGACTAGCATATCAGGTTATGTACTTGGTAAAGGTATTGCACCTGATTTAACGCCAGAAGAAATACAAGCATTATTACAAAAAGAGGTAGATGCATCAAAGATAGCTTTTAGTATTTACACAGAGCCTACATTTAATGGTAAAATAGGAACTATAATGTTTGCAAATCCTAAGTATAGTGCACATAATTTAGCTTTAGAAGTTACAGTTGATAATAAAGTTGTTATAAGAACTGAAAAAATATCACCAGATCAGTATATTGAAAAAATAGAACTAATGGGGAAAAAATTAAAAAAAGGACAACACAATGGAGTTGCTACAATAATAGGATATGATAAAAAAACTGATGAGGAAGTAGGAAGAATTAATGTTGATATGACAATAACATCTAAATAATATAGTTTTATAATAAACTACTCCTTATTAAATTATATAAATATATAGAAGGTTGTTAAATTAATATGGAAAAAATAAAAAGAAATTTTATCAAGGTTAAAGGATATATATTAACAAGACGATTTTTAACGAGTTCTATTATTGTAATATTATTGTTGCTTCCTTCTGGTATTATACTAACAAAATATATTAACAATAAAGAAAAAGTTATTGAAAAAGAAGTTGTAGCAAATAACACAGATGATAGTAAAAATGTGGCCAAAGGTACTATAAATACAGATGTAATAGCTGATAATATTTCAAGACATACTTTAAGTGATGGATTTTCAGATTTATCAAATAATAGTAG
>CAKVNP010000567.1 GCA_934777095.1 uncultured Clostridium sp.
TAATCATATTATCAGTTGAATAAAACAATTGAGATGATATCTGAAAGACAAAAATTGAATATACTTTAGTCATTACTTCTTTAACCAATGATTTTGATACCTTCTTTCCATTCTTATCATTTAAAAATGGAAAGATTTTAGATGATTTTATATATATCGCTAAGTTTTTTATTATTCCTATGATTATTCTTACAATTAATGATAATATAAAGTTTTTAGTTATTATTATTATTAATATATCAACTATATTTTGAATAATTATAAATACTATATTGATATTATTAAGAATATATCCTTTTTGATCAGCTAAAATTATATTGCTCCTATATGCAAAAAATAGATAACTTATTACCGTGTTTAATAAAAACAATATATATACTAAATTTAAATTTATATCTAAAGGAGTATCAACTTTTACAAGATACTTTAAAAATGGAATTAAACATAATCCAATAATTAATATTGCAACTCCTATGATTCTATATGCTATTTTATAAAACTTCATTATTTCTTGAAGCTTTTCAGTATCATCTTCTGCTAATGGTTTATATAACAAAAATGTTATAGCTGTACCTATTCCTAATTCTGCAAGTGATAACATTGATAAAACATTAGTAAATAAACTATTTATACCTAAATATGTCATTCCTAGTACTCTAATGAAAACAGTTCTAGAAACAAATCCAAAAACTAATGTTATAATTTGCTGCAGAACTCCAGTACCCATCATATAAACTGATTTTTCTGTTCTTGATTTACTCATTTATCCCTCCCTAAGCACAGTAATATTTTTATTGACATTAAAAATCTTTTTCCTTGCTGATCTACAGTATCTATCAATTTTTTTAACTAAATTCAATATCCATAAACTTCTATCTTTATCTTTAATGCCACACATCCTATATACATATTTTGTATCTACATTAAATTTCATTTTTAAAAAGCTAGTTCCATCTTTAAATGATTCAATCTTTTCAAATAAGAAATAAGTACACATAATATTACATAACCATCTAATAAATATATTTCTCTTACTTGATATATACTTACTTAAATAATATTCATATATTATTTGATCTTGCCATATCTCGCTTTTTAAACTCTGATTAGCTGCCCATCTATACAAATATAAAGGCTTTTCATATTTATAAACATTATAATAATAAGAAAACTTAGCTATAAAAAAGTAATCTTCCACATAAGATTGATCAACAGCAAATCCCCCTATTTCCATAGCCTTTTCCCTATTAAAAATAGCCCCTAAAAATAAAGTAGCCAGTCCAAAATTAAAATCTTTATAATCTTTATATAATATTTGTTCTTCCTTTTCTAATTCTAAGCTTTGTGAAAAATCATTTAAATCAACTTTACCTAAAACTCTTTCATCTATGTTATTATGAATACATGCTAAATAATCAATTTTAGGATTTTTCTTAATTAATCCAGTCATAACTTTTAAATGATTTTTTACTAATGCATCATCATCATGAACCATACACACATACTTAGTCCTAGCAAGCTCCATACATCTATTC
>CAKVNP010000568.1 GCA_934777095.1 uncultured Clostridium sp.
TGCAGAAAGAGGAGTCAATGTACAAAAAATTAATTCGAGAATTTCATCTTTAGAAGAAATATTTAAAGAAGATGAAGTAAAAAGAATTGAATTAAAAACAACTCTTAAAAGCCAGGAAGAAGAAAATAACAGACTTGTAGAAGATATAAAGACTGAAGAAAATGATTTAAATAAAAAGGCTATCTTAAATGCTAAAATAGAAAGTGAACATGAAACTTTATTAAATAAGTTAAATGTAGAGCTTAACTTAACTTTGGCAGAAGCTGAAGAAATAGCAGTTGAAATTGAAGATGTAAATGAAGTTAAGAATACTTTAAGCAGACTTAAGGGTAAAATATCATCATTAGGTACTGTTAATTTACAGGCTATTGTTGAATATGATGAAGTCAGTGAAAAGTACCAGTTTATGTTCTCACAGGAACAGGATTTAGAAAAAGCAAAAGAAGAGCTGTTATCTGTAATAAGTGAAATGACAGATAAAATGAAGACTTTATTTACAGAAAACTTTAAAATATTAAATAAGAACTTTGAAGAAACCTTTAAAGAATTATTTAATGGAGGAACGGCTGAATTGATTTTAGATGAAGGTGATGTCCTTAATTCTAATATCATAATAAATGTTCAGCCGGCAGGAAAAAAACTTCAGAATATTAACTTAATGTCTGGGGGAGAGAAAGTTTTATCTGCAATTGCGCTGTTGTTTGCAATATTAAAAATGAAGCCTACTCCATTCTGTATATTAGATGAAATTGAAGCGGCACTAGATGATGCAAATGTATTCAGATATGCTGAATTCTTAAAGAAATTCTCTAAAGAAATACAGTTCATAGTAATTACACATAGAAAAGGTACTATGGAAGCTGGTGACGTAATGTATGGAGTTACCATGGAAGAAAAAGGTGTATCAAAGGTAGTGTCAGTAGATTTAGGCACTAATTAGGAGGAATTTAGATGTTTGGAAAATTATTTGACAATCTTAAAAGTGGTTTAACTAAGACTAAAAATGCTTTAACTGATAAGATAAATGAGACTTTAAAATTAGCAGTGAGCATTGACGAGGATTTATATGAGGAATTAGAAGAAATATTAATTATGGCTGATATCGGAATGGATACAACAGTAGAAATAATTGATAGATTAAAAGATAAAATTAGAAAAGAAAAGATTAATGATGTAGAGCTTGTAAGACCAGCTTTAAAGGCTGTAATTTCAGAAATAATGACTGAAGGTGCAGAAGAAGAACAAAATGAAGATGAAAAGAAAGTAATGCTTGTTATAGGTGTAAATGGTGTTGGTAAAACTACTAGTATAGGAAAGCTTGCAGCCAAAAATAAAGCTGAAGGAAAGAAGGTTTTATTAGCAGCAGCAGATACATTCAGAGCAGCAGCTATTGACCAGCTAATGGTATGGAGCGAAAGAGCTAAGGTTGATATAGTTAAGCATGAAGAGGGGTCAGATCCAGCAGCAGTTGTTTTTGATGCAATAAATGCCTCTAAATCAAGAAATGTAGATCTTTTAACCTGTGATACAGCTGT
>CAKVNP010000569.1 GCA_934777095.1 uncultured Clostridium sp.
TTTACTTTTTAAACACTAAAAACTTTTACCTTTCACGATATTTTTATCTCTACTTTCTTTATTTTTGCAGCTGAATAAAAGAATAATATTTACAGATACTTATTATGAGGTGATTTTAACTTATGTTTATTGTACTAATAAGGACTGTGATTCTTTACTCATTAGTAATTCTAGTAATGAGACTTATGGGCAAAAGGCAGATTGGTGAACTGCAGCCTTATGAGTTTGTTATTACCATAATGATTTCTGATTTAGCTGCATTGCCAATGCAGGATACAAGATTACCATTAATTTTAGGAATAATACCTATAGTTACTTTATTATTTATAAAAACAATTTTGACTCAATTGCAGCTTAAGAGCCAAACTGCTAGAAAAATTCTTGAAGGAGAACCTTGTATAATTGTCCGCAAAGGGAAAATTAATTATGATGCACTAAAAAAACAACAGATTAACTTAGATGAAGTTATGGAAGAGTTAAGATTAGCTGGTTATTTTGATTTAAATGATATTGAATATGCAATTCTTGAAAACAATGGACAGTTATCATTTTTATCAGCTAGATCCTCTAATCAATCTTCTGGAGGAAGTGGATCTTCTTCTGATAGCAGCAATCAAGGTAATAGCAACCAAGATGGTTCTACTAATTCAAGCAATGAAACACAACCACCTAAATTGCCTGTTATTTATGTCTTAGATGGACATATAAATAACAATAGTTTGACTACTAGTGGTCAAAACGCCGCTTGGATTCAACATGAACTTGATAAACATCATGCTGGTCCTATTAAAAACATATTAATTGCAATGACTGATACAAACGGAAAATTTATTTATCAAAAATACAATGAAGAAAGGACTAAATAATCAATGAAAAATTCTTTAGTTTCAATTCTTTTATTTGTTATTCTGGTAAGTTTTTTATTTTATGCTGACCATAATTTTAAAAACTTATGCAGCCAGATAGTAGATAAATGTGACCTGATGGAATATGAAATAACACCAGAAAATAAAAAAGAAAATTTTGAAGATGCAATGGAAATCTTCACGACACTAAAGGAAAAAGATAAAATTCCATCAATCTACATAAACCATGTTGATTACGATACTCTTTTAAATGAAGCATTAAAATTATCTGTTTATTTAGAAGCAGATAATCTTGAAGAAGCAGAAGCTTCACTTCATTTATTAAAATTTAGTGCAGAACACTTAAGAGATCTGCAAAACCCAACACTTAATAATATCTTCTGAAAAATTAATCAACTATTATTAATTACTTTTATATAAATAAAAAATGATGAACTTATTAAATTGAGTTCATCATTTTAATTTGTTTTAATTTTCTATTGTTATTTCTTTCGCCTTAACTACTGGTAAGTGTATATCCTTATAGTAACTTATCAATCTAATAATAATTATAGTTATAATTGCTACAAATTTCCCAAGGTGTTCTTGGTATGGATAGATAAACCATAAAAGCACTACTCCCAATATTCCTGCCATACAATAAATGTCATGCTGAAATACTACTGGCT
>CAKVNP010000570.1 GCA_934777095.1 uncultured Clostridium sp.
CTATACATCTTAATAGCATTAGTATTTCTAGGTACTACATCTACAAACATCGAAACTACTTTCTTTTCTTTCATTAGTTCATCTAATTTGCCCATTGCTTCTTTGCCAATACCTTGCCCTCTATATTCTTCTACAATAAAAATATCCTCCAGCCAAGCAACATCCTGTCCACCAAATCTTACATAAAAGAAACCTACGGCTTTATCATCTAAAAAGATATTATATACTACTCCATTTTCCTTCCATTCATTTAATGCTTCTTTCGATTCTTCATCAGTCTGCCAATATTCCTTTGGAGCATTATTTAAATTTCTATGATAATTCATTAAACCAGTTATCATTTTTGTAGTTGCTTCAAATAAATCATCTGTTAGTTCTTTTATATAAACTATCATTTCTCATCCCTCATACTTTCATTATTAACTCTAATTATAATACAGTTTCTTATTTTGCATACTTTAATAGCTTTATATTAAGCACAATTGCAATTGCTCCTAAAATAACAAAAGACATTACCATTCCAACAACTTGTCCTAAATTAAGCTTTATCCCTAAATAAAGTTGAACAACGGTTTGACTAATAACACATGCCCCGACTCCTGTTATTAAAATTAAAAGTACAGGGGCAAGCTTATAGCCTATTTCTTTTTGCTTAAGTAGAGCTACTCCACAATAGATACATGTTGGCAGTATAATTCCTAAATCTATTGCAAAGGTTGGTTCTGTTGTATATATTTCAATAAAATTACTTGGGTTTCCTGTTATGACAGCTGGAATAATAAATGTAAGCCAAATTAATACTGAACAGCCCCCAATTATTAAAAATAGTGCTATACCTTTTAATTTTATTTTATATAGCTTTACTTCGTAGCAATCACTTTTTAACAAATCTATTAAAGATTTTATAAAAGAAAAAAAAGCGGCAGAAAATTGTAATAAATACAAAGGATACATTCTATTAAAACTAACTCCCATAATAAGACAAGTTGACGCATATAATATAATTACTAATATTCCTGTTCGTAAAAATTTTGTACATTTTTTTTCATTAAATAAAAATACTATTAATAGAAGCAAAATACTTATTAAGATCATAATTATATCTGTTCCTTTAGTAGCTCCTACTTTTAATAAAGAATTATTAGCATATATTCCATCTCCATATAGTGTTATCTTTTCACCATAAATATTTACTACATCTCTTTCTATTCCACCATTTCTATAAAATACTCCAATTACAGCAGAAATAATTGTTGTAATTGCAGCTACCACAGATAGTATTTTGGTAGACCTATCTATACCTCTCTCCATTTACTCTATTCCCCTATCAATCTATTTTTTCATTAAAATATCTTAATATTCTACCCCACTCATACACAAACCTTTAGCCGGTGCTTTTTCACCTGCTTCAGCCCTTTTTCTTGCTCCTAATATTTTTACTACATCATCTGGAGATAGCTTTCCTTTACCAACTTCTATTAAAGTACCTGTAATAATTCTAACCATATTTAGTAAAAATCCGTTCCCATTA
>CAKVNP010000571.1 GCA_934777095.1 uncultured Clostridium sp.
TTTAATTTATTGAATTCTACGATAACAGCTTCATCATCTTTTCTGATACTCCATGGATCTCCGTATTTTAACCAAGTATCAACTTTTTCTTTTTGTTCTCCATTTTCAAAATATTGAGAGAATAAACCATTGCTATATCTGATTCCATAACCTGTTAAAGGAACTTCCATAGTTGCAGCTGAATCCATAAAGCAAGCAGCTAATCTTCCTAAACCACCATTTCCTAATCCTGCATCTTCTTCTATTTCTTCTATTTTGTTAAGATCAATATTTAATTCTTTTAATACTTCCTTAACTTCTCCATAAAGACCAGTAGCAATTAAGTTATTGCCTAAAGCTCTACCCATTAAATATTCAGCTGAAAGATAGTATGCTTGTTTTACTTCTCCATAAGCATTTGTAGTTGCATTCCATTCATCAACTATACCTTCCATTAATGTTAAAGATAATGCATTAAATATTTCATATTCTTTAGCATTTTCTAAATTTTTAGCATATTTAACTTTTAAGTATCTTTCAATAGCTCTCTTAATCTCATCTCTTTTCATGATTATTCACACCTTCCATACATCTTAGTATATTTATAGATCTTATCTGCTAAATCGCAGTTATAGCTTCCGCTTTTTAGTCTCCACTTCCAGTTCTCACCTAGAGTTGATGGCAAATTAATTCTTGCCTCATTTCCTAAATCCAAGAAATCCTGCATTAATGCCATAGACAAATCTGCTACACTACTCCATGCCCCTCTAATGAATCCCCAGTTATATCCTTCTTCTTCAGATAAAGCTAAGTATTCCTTACAGTAATCAACATCATCTTTGTTACCAGTCTTTTCAAACCAGCCTCTAAAAGTATCATTATCATGTGTACCTGTGTAGGCAATTACTTTTCTTTTAAAGTTATGAGGTAAATGATCACTTTCTTCTCTAGCATCAAAAGCAAATTGTAAAACCTTCATTCCTGGATATCCTGATTCTTCTAAGAATGTTTTTACCTCTTCAGTCATAAAGCCTAAATCTTCAGCAATTATATTTAAATCACCAAGTTCTTCTTTAATCTTACTGAATAATTTCATTCCTGGACCTTTAACCCATTCACCATTTTCAGCTGTTTTATCGCCAAATGGAATTTGCCAGAAGCTTTCAAAACCTCTAAAATGATCTATTCTTAATACATCATAAATATTTAAGCTTTGCTCTATTCTTGAGATCCACCATTTATAATCTTCTTCCTCCATATGCTCCCAATTATATATTGGATTTCCCCATAATTGTCCTGTAGAAGAAAATGCATCTGGTGGGCAGCCAGCTACTTTTAATGGCTTTAATGTTTCTAAATCAAAAAGATAATCCTGTGGATTGCTCCAAGTATCTGCACTATCTTCTGCTACATATATTGGAATATCTCCAATTATGCTGATGCCTTGTGCATTAGTATATCTTTTTAATTTATTCCATTGTTTATAGAAAATGAACTGTATAAATTTCCAATAGTTGATTTCATCCTCTAAAAGCTCTTTATACCTTCTC
>CAKVNP010000572.1 GCA_934777095.1 uncultured Clostridium sp.
TTTCTATATCAACGTACTCTTTACCTAGTTTACTTTTAACTGAAGCTGGTACTTTAACTTTTATATAAAACTCCTGTAGATTATTACCACAATTTTTCACTTTTATTAAGCCATTAATCTTTTCACATGTTTTGTCTCCCTGGAATACTACTGACGAATTATCTCTATAAAGATATATTGAATTTAAGTCTTTAGAAACTCCTTTTAAAAACTGTGTAGGATATATAGCTACGATAGACACTATATTGCCTAAAATAATCGTTACTATTACTCTCCTCAACCTTGTCTTAATTAGTTTTTTTTCTTGTATTAAATTTATATATTTCAATGTATAATAGGTAGTTAATAATGTTACTACTCCCCCCAAATAATATATTCCATTTTGGGTTTTAATCGGTTTAATTATCCTTACAATAAATGCTTCTGGATTATTATTAGTGTTACACATTAAAATAAATGTTATCGCTAAAATACAATAACATATAGCCTTCCTATGTTTATTAGTTATCGTTATCTTTCTCATTGTTACTCCCCCCCTGCAAACTATTATCCTATTATATTCAATTACAAAATAACCGCCCTCAGTCTTATCATAACTATTATTTAAGATTAATTAATTTACTCCAACCTTTTTTACTAATGATATAGTTAAATATATTAAAATAAAGTCAAGTAACATGTCCTTATTATACATAATTTATGGAGCATTATTCCAGTATTTATGTAAATAAAGTTAAAATATGTTTAATTTCCATAAGTTTTAAATTTGGTGCAGATTATGATAACCTATAGATAACACTTAATAATAAATGACATTTACGAAGGGATACAATAATGAGAAAAAAATTAATCTTAACTTTAATAACATGTCTTACAGTTAGCTGCTTTGCAAGTTGCAGTAAAATAACTAATTCATTTTTTAAATATTTTACTAAATTTACCAGCTCCGCCAAAGCTACTCCTCTTGAAATTAATAATTCAATTGTGAAAAACATGGAGAGTTGTCTTAACGAATATAAAATCGACTATAATATTTCTAAGCCTTCTAATAAAGAACGAGGAATTACTGAAATATGTGCTGATAATATAAATAGTACAGATATTAACCTAAATAATATAGACAGCATTAGGTACACTTATAATAATTCAAGCGGTTCTCATGATTATCTACTTTCTATCTGCTTTAATGCATATGATGATGATTCTAATATCCTTCTTAATCAAAATAAGGAATTCAGCCTAGAAATGATTAAAAGTTTTACCGGAGCTTCTATTGATTTATCTGAAATCTACAACGAACTGACGAATTATTTTACAGAATATAAGAATTCACCAGAAAAATTTCCTGAGCCTGTTAACTTTTGCGAGGAAGATGATACTAACATTTATGTTAAATGCATAGATTATGAAAATTATCAAATAACTTTTGTAGGTAATGGTGCTGATTCTATGTATTATTTTACGGTGGAATTATATTTATAAATTTATTAAACAAAAAGTAAAGAAGGGTGCATATACGC
>CAKVNP010000573.1 GCA_934777095.1 uncultured Clostridium sp.
TGAATATACACCTATAGTATTATAAGGCATAGTAATTAATAATGATTTAAACCTATCATTAAATGTACCATAAACATCATCTGTAACAATCATTAAATTGGGATTTTTTTCATCAACAATCTTTTTTAGATATTCCATACTTCTTTCGTTCATTGATACTGATGGTGGATTGCTTGGATTTACTATGCAGGCTAACTTAATATCAGTGTCTGCTAATTTTTCTAATTCACTTAATGGATATTGCCAGGTATGTCTTCCCTCTTCATTTAATTCTGCCGCATATACCTTTACAACCTTAAAATGATATCTTGGCAAATCAGGTATTTCTAGATAAGGAGTAAAAATAGGTACTAATAAGGCAATTTTATCACCAGGTTTTAATATCCTATTTGCAATAAGTGAATCAAAGATGTAACACATAGCTGCTGTCCCACCTTCTACAGCAAAAATATCATAATTGCTTTCCGCATAATTCCCACCCATTTCAGTAATTAAATATTCATTAATGGCTTTTTCAACCCTTTTTAATATCCTGCTTGGCACCGGATAATTATCTCCTATTATCCCATCTACCAGTTCAAATACCCAGGCATCATTTTCAAAACCATATCTATCTATTCCATATTCTATTACTTGATTTAATAATTCTACTCCTTCTTCATTTTTATTTTCTTCATAATACTCCTTAAATCTGCGATAAATATTATGGCTATGAGGCATCCCTGCTAAGTCCCCTTCATTTTGAGTTCTTTTTGCTTCTCTCACTGCAAATAATCCTAGATGAAAAAAAGCCTGTCTTGGAGTAGACGCCAGCCAGTTAGGATTGCCTCTTCCCGCATTAAGCAATATATCTACACCTTTTCTTTCAGACTTTAAGGCTAAATCAATAAGTTTATCTTTTAATTCAAAAGGACTTAATCCCTTTACTTGCTCAATTAATTGTTTTCTTTTTCTACCACGTATACTTGCCATAGATTTCATCCTTTCATAATAATTAAATTACCTAACTATTATTTTCCTCATAAACTCTAAGAACTATTCTTAAATCAAAAAGGAACTCCCTAAAAGGAGTTCCCACCATAATTCATAATTTAATTTATAGTTTTCGTACCTATTATATATTATTCCCTATATTTTTCTTCGCTCCATTATAAGTTGCTAAAAAATATCCTCCATAAATAACTACTAAGATTAAAGCTGTAATTAAAATATAATAAATGATATCTCCACTACCAAATAAAGTTACTATTTTAGAAGCCACCTTAAGTCCCACTATTGAATGAATAATTGCTAAAGCTAATGGAAGCATAAAATATATAGCAATTTGATTAAATAGTGATTTATTAATCAAACTTTCATCTACGCCAAGTTTTCTTAACAAATTATATCTTTCAACATTTTCAGTTGACTCTGATAATTGCTGGATAGCAAGTATTGCTGCAGAAGTAATTAAAAATATTACTCCCATATAAATAGCTAAAAATGAAACTGTTGCACCAAGGC